>CAVZUP010000141.1:0-17536 GCA_963778255.1 uncultured Acidobacteriaceae bacterium | reverse complement strand
CCGGAACATGGCGCGCGCCAGAAGGTAGTTGCCTTCTGGAGTCATGTGCACGTGTTCATACACAAACTCGCTGCCGATAATTCCGTTCGGGCTTTCCTTGGAGAAAATCTCGTCGGCGTCGACCAGTTCAGCGCCCGCGGAGGAAGAAGCAAGCGAGCGATTGATGTCGTTGATCTTGCTGTCGGCGCGAAAGCGAAGCGAGTCCAGATCGCGGGCGCGAGAAAAATGTTCACGGGCGCCGCGGTAATCTCCGAGCATCCACAGGCAGCGGGCAATGCGGAATTCAAGCTCAGCGTACTGGTCATCAATCTTTGCTGCCGAGAGATAAACCTGCAATGCCTCCGCGTACGACCGGCCGTTTTCCAAATCCGATCCCTGCTGCACTAGCGCCGACCAGGACCGCAAAGCATCCTGCCCTAGGCCCTCGCGGTGCAAGGACGCGAACGGAGCACAGTCCTTCAGATTCGTAGCCACCGTCGCCACGATCACCCTGGCGCCCGAGCTGCGAGCGACGGCGATCGTATCCCGCAGATTGCTTTCAAAGTTCTCGTAGACATGCTTCATGAGCGGCGAACTGGCGGGTACCTGCTTGTCCAGAAACATTTCCATCCCGCCCCACTCGCGCTTTTGCGTTCCCAACTTGGTGAGCAGCTGGCCGATGCGAGTCGAGTGCACGAAGATGCTGGTGCGAATCACCGGCAGACTCATGCCGGAGGAGGTCAGCGCCGTGCCGGGACCGTAAGGTCCGACGACCTCATTGTTGCCGGAGTAGATAATGAACAGATCCGGCTGTTGGCTCGCCAGTCCTTTTGCGATCGGTAGCAGCACATGCGAGTTGATGGCGACGCTCCCCGTATTGACCACCTCGAATTTCATGGCAGGGAAGCGCTCCCGCAGCATCACCTCCAGATACCGGCTGAATCCATAGGCGGGATCGGGATCGCCCATAGCGGCGGATTCTCCAAGCACAAAAATCCTGTAGGTTCCCTGCGGTTTTTCAGCCGGAATCGCGTAGGCCTGCGGTGTCTTGATCATGCCCGGAGGGAAGAATGGAGCAGGGAAAAACAGGTTGTAGCAAGAAGCGGCGTGGCCCTGCAGCGTGCACGGGACGGTAAGATCGGTCGAAAATCCTACGCCAAACAATCGCAGCGCCCCCTCGGCCATACCTAGCAGCAGTAAAGGAACGAGGATTGTCGTAGCCAGACTTACCGTCCAGAAACGCCATCCACGAACGCGCTTTTCCACTTCAGTCGATGTCGTCATTGTTTGCAAATCCGAAGTCGCATCTCTTTGCATCTGCGACAATCCAAAACGCCAGCCCATCGCCTCCTCTGCTGACGAAACAGGGCTGGATCGGATCTGATTTCGTGGGCCTAACCGCGTCCTCAAACCCTTCGTGATCCAGCCCTGTATTGTCCCCAAGGCAAAACGTTAACCAGCTTGTAGGTGGATAACGTCAGGCCGAGGAAAGCGAAGAATTCACAGACCCCATCCCCCATCCCCTGGTCTCATGTAGTCGATCTTGCGTAATCCTATCTCGGCGCAGTGGAAGTACCCCTTTGCTTCTGCTTGCGGTTTTCGCGCTCCGTTTCGACTGCGTGATCATTTAAGGGCGAGTTTTCGGGCAGACTACACGAAGACCCGTCTACCCGGAGTGCATCGGAATTGCCAAACTATAACTACCCCAACTCCACCGTTTGGGGCTCTGATTTCAGCTATTTATGAGCAGCCACCGCGCGGTCTCCCCGATGGAAAATACCCCCGTATCGGGTCTTTCTCCCCACCGGGGGCGCGTTTTGCCCCTCCCGCCGGCTTGCCCCGGTGCCGGCTTTATTGCACAAGGCCTTGTAAATCTTGCGCTTAGCCCACGTGCCGGGCAGGCGACGGAACGGCCGCGTGCCATCGGAGGCCCTGGAGCCTTAATCCCCGCGTACACTCAGCAGCAGAGATTCCGATTCTCTCTCGGTATACTTCTTATCAGTTATGGAACGAACAACCTTCAAGGCAGCCATCATCGGAGCCGGCCCGGCGGGCCTGACCGCCGCTTACGAACTGTCGAAGCAGAGAGCCCCGGTGATTGTCCTGGAGAGCGACCCCGTATATGTCGGTGGAATCTCTCGCACCGTCAACTATAAGGATTTCCGCTTCGATATCGGCGGGCACCGTTTCTTTTCCAAATCTCGCGAAGTGGAAGACTTCTGGACCGAGATTGCTGGCGCCGACATGCTCGATCGTCCGCGGTCGTCGCGGATTTACTATCGGGGCCAGTTTTACACCTATCCTCTGAAGCCGTTCGAGGCGCTCTCGAAGCTGGGCTTGATCGAATCGACGCTCTGCGTGCTCTCGTTCATGGTGGCGCGCCTCAACCCCACGCGCGACCCGAAAACGTTTGAGGACTGGGTCACCAACCAATTTGGCAAGCGCCTGTTCCGCATCTTCTTCAAGACCTACACCGAGAAAGTGTGGGGCATGAGCTGCAACGAGATCTCCGCCGATTGGGCGGCGCAGCGCATCAAGGGGCTGTCGCTCGGTTCGGCTATCAAGCACGCGCTCTTTTCCAGAAAGCCGAAAGACCGCAAGCAGGTGGTGAAGACGCTGATCGACACCTTCCGCTATCCCCGCCTGGGTCCGGGAATGATGTGGGAAGCATGCGCGGAAAAAGTCCGCCAACTGGGCGGGGAAGTGCTGCTGGGACGCAAAGTGACCGGCTGCCGTTTCGATTCCGCCACCAACCTCTGGAGCGTGACTGCCCGCGGCGCCAACGGCGAGTTGACGGAATACCGCGCCGAACACGTGATCTCCTCTATGCCCATCCGGGAGTTGGTGGCGCAGATTGAGCCGCAGCTTCCCGAAGCTGCGCTTCAGGCGGCGCGCTCGTTGCGCTATCGGGACTTCCTGACCGTGGGCCTGATCGTGCATGACCGCGGACGTTTCAGTGACAACTGGATTTACATCCACGACCCCAGCGTGCAGGTTGGACGCGTGCAAAATTACAAATCGTGGTCGCCGGAGATGGTTCCCGATGCCGGCTATAGCTCCTATGGTCTCGAATATTTCTGCTTTGAGGGCGATGGCCTGTGGACTACAAGCGACCCCGATCTGATTGAACTGGCGAAGCGGGAAATACAAAAGGTAAATCTGGCCGCCAGCGCGGACGTGGTCGATGGCTGCGTCATCCGCCAGCCTAAGGCGTATCCGGTGTATGACGACGCCTATCAGCAGCACGTGAACACGATTCGCCAAGCGCTCGACGAAAAGTTTCCCACGCTGCACCTGGTAGGCCGCAATGGCATGCACAAGTACAACAATCAGGATCACGCCATGATGACCGCAATGCTCACGGCAAAGAACATTTTGGCGGGTGCGCGCAAGTATGACGTGTGGGCTGTGAATCAGGATGCCGAATACCACGAGGCGGGAGAAGGTGGCGCCGAATCGCTCGGCGTATTGGAGACCGAACTCCGCAAAGTCCCGGCTCGCGTGTCGTGAGTGCGGCACTGCCGCGTACTGAAAAAGATTTGCATTCCGGGAAGCAGTCCTGAATCGGGGCATTCTTACCACCAAGGGCGTGTTTTGCCCCTTCTGTAGCCCTTCGTTTCCATCGATTTGACGACACAAGTCCTTGCGAATGTTACGACTAGGGCTTATGCTCGACTGGAAGCGCGATTGCACTTGCAAGGCAAAGTTTCATCCCGCGCATCAGGTTCTGGAGCAGGCGCAGCGCACCCAGCACTGCGATAAGCGTACTCGGTCGAGGGCTGAACTTCGAGGGCGCCCGGAAGGACGGTAGGTTCAAATGAGCGACAACATTTTTCGTGCGGGTAAGTGCCAGCTTATGGTCGTTGTGCTGCTTGCACTTGGAACCCAATTGGCCTTGGCCAGCAATGCACCGCAGGTTTCTGGCTCCTATGAAGTGGTGCAAAACACGGCTCTCGGTTCCCAGGCGCAGATTCAAATGCGCATCCATCTGGTGAATCACGGCCCATCCGACCTCACCATCCAGAAAATGATCCTGGGGGATTTTTCCCACCCCGCCAGAAGCGGAACACATGCGTCCGCGGTCACGCTCCGCGCCCACGCATCGGCGGAAACAATTCAGGAATTCACCATCGAGAGATCGGAATACCGAGCCTGGCAAAAAGGATTGCGGCCGAGACTGATCCTGCGAATCGGCGATTCCGCGGACAGAGCGACAACAACATCAACGAAGAGCACCGCCGTGGTCCGGCTGACCCGTACTTCCGCCCGGATTTCGAGCGAGGAGGCGAAGTGATCATGCGTTCCCCCAAATTGCCTGCACTGCTTGTACTCGCTCTCGTAATGGCCCTGTTCACGCCCCAGGTTTCGCAAGCCCAGTACCTCATCAGTACAGTCGCCGGCGGCGGCCCGATCAATCTGGCAGAACTCAGCGCCAGCATCGGGTATCCGACCAGCGTTGCCTTCGACAAGTCAGGCAACATCTACATTGCAGATTCTTATTCGAGCCAGGTATTCGTGGTTAACACCGGAACCCAGGCGATTACGGTTGCGACAATCGTAGTCCAGCCGGGCGATGTTGCAATCGTAGCCGGCAACGGCACCTCCGGATACTCCGGTGACGGCGGACCCGCTACCAGCGCGGCGCTCGGAATCAATGGACCACAGGGGGTGGCGGTCGACGGCTCGGGGAACATTTTCATCGCCGACACCGAAAATTCGGTGATTCGTGAAGTGGTGGCGAGCACGGGTTACATTCAAACCGTGGCCGGCAACGCCACGCAAGGACCCGGATATTTCGGCGATGGCGGACTGGCGACCAGCGCGCAACTCGACGATCCTACCGGCGTTTTTGTAGATAGCACGGGAGATATCTTCATTGCCGACGCCGATAACTTCGTGATTCGCGAAGTGGTGGCGAGCACCGGCGACATTCAGACTGTGGCGGGCAACAACGCGGCTGGAGCTGGCTATTCCGGCGACGGAGCCGTGGCGACCAGCGCGCAGCTTGATTTTCCGGAAGGCGTATTTTCGGACGCCTCGGGAAACATCTTCATCGCGGACACTGAGAACAACGTGATCCGAGTAGTGAATACGGGGACCGCCCAGATTACGGTTGCTGGAGTTACGATTCTTCCAACTTTCATTCAAACCGTAGCCGGCGCCTACTACGATTCGGAGGGTGGCAGCGCTTGTTTATACAGCGGCACCAGCCAGCCGGCGCTCAGCGCGGATCTGTGCATACCGTCGAATATATTCGTGGACGCATCGGAAAATATTTACATCGCCGATTCCGGTAATCAGACCGTCCGTGAGGTATCGTCCGGCGGCACGATTCAAACCGTGGCTGGCGACGGTACGGAAGGCTACTCCGGTGATCTCGGTACAGCCACGCTTGCGGAACTGAACTATCCCAACAACATGGTCGTCGATAGTTCAGGAGACATTTTTATCGCGGACACAGATAACTCCGCGATTCGCGAAGTGACAATATCGAACAGCGACATTCAGACCATCATCGGGAATGGCTTCCTGGCCTATGCCGGTGACGGCGGGTTGCCTGTGGATGCGGAATTGAACTATCCCAGCGGCGTTGTTCTTGATACTGCGGGAGACATCTTCATCTCCGACACCGATAGCTCGGTCATCCGCGAAGTGGTGGCCACCACCGGCGACATTCAAACCGTGGTGGGGACGGGCGTGCCTTGCTCTGCTTCCACCGCAACCTGCGGCGATGGCGCTGCCGCGGCCAGCGCGCAATTGAATAATCCATACGGCGTGTTTCTCGATGCCTCTGGAAACATTTTCATCGCGGATTTCGGGGACAATCGCATTCGCGTGGTCAACACAGGCAGTGCGGCGCTTGCACTCTGGGGCCTCACGATCCCATCAGGCGAGATTGCAACCGTGGCTGGCAATGGCACGCTTTGTCCCGACTCCGCTACAGCTTGCGGCGATGGCGGAGCAGCCATAAGCGCGGAACTCGCCGGTCCAACGGGTGTCTTCGTAGACAGCGCGGAGAACATTTTCATCGCGGATACGAGCGATCACGTGATTCGCGAGGTAGCCGCATCGAGCGGCATCATCACCACCGTGGCCGGCAATTATAAGCAGTGCAGTTCTACCAGCGCGGCTTGTGGCGACACCGGACTCGCCATAAGCGCACAGCTCAGCGATCCCGGCGGCGTGTTCGTCGATCTTTCGGAAAATATTTACATCGCGGATACCGGCGACAACCGCATTCGTGAAGTCACGGCGTCGAACGCCAACATTAATACCGTCGCTGGAACCGGAGTATCGGGCTACTCGGGCGACGGCGCCGTGGCTACGAGCGCTCTACTGGCTGGCCCTTCCGGCGTGTTTGTCGACAATTCCGGAGACATCTTTGTAGCGGATACGGCCAATTCCGTGATTCGCGAGGTCGTGGCCGCCACTGGGTTTATCGACACCGTAGCCGGAGACAATGCGTTGGGTGCCGGTTTCTCCGGCGATGGCGAGCAGGCAACCCTCGCGCAGCTTAACTCGCCCTTCGGCTTGTCTGGAGACAGTAAAGGCAATCTTTTTGTCGCCGACACGGACAACTCGCGCGTCCGCAAACTGCTTGCGTCAATCTTTGTCACGGTCACACCGAATCCAGTCAACGTGGTAGTGAACGCACTGCAACAGTTCACGGCGACGGTAACGGGGACCGGCAATACGGCAGTAACCTGGCAGGTGAATGGAGTGACTGGCGGCAACTCGACCGTGGGGACGATAACGACTACAGGATTATTTCAGGCGCCAGCAAGTGTCCCAGCTCCAGCCACTGTCACGATAACCGCGATCTCGGCCGCGGATGGCACCACTTCGGGCTCGGCTCAGGCGACGATTGTCAATGCCAGCACCACTGTGACCGTCACCGTAAGTTCCGGCGGCGCCACCCAGGTTTATACAACCACCACGCAACAGTTCACCGCAACCGTTACCGGGACAACCAACACCGCCGTGAACTGGCAAGTGAATGGAGCGACGGGTGGCAATGCGACGGTTGGAACCATCAACACTTCGGGCCTCTACACCGCGCCGAGCGCCGTACCATCGCCCGCGACGGTAGTCATCGAAGCCGTCTCGCAGGCGGACTCGACCGCCATCGGCACGGCATCGATCATGATCGTCACCGACCCCTCAGCGTCGCAGCCCACGGCTCAAACCACGTCCCCGGGAGGAACGGCGACCTATTCGATTTCGCTGAACGCCAATACCGGCACTCCGGGGCTGCCAATCACGCTTTCCTGTTTGCAAAGTACATTGCCGGCAGGTGCTACTTGCAATTTCTCGCCGACCACGATCACGCCGGGAGCCCAAGCCGTGCCGTTTTCGCTGACCATCACCGTTCCCGCTAGTTCGGCATCCCTGGAAAAACGAGATGGGACGAAGCTGCACCTCTACTTCGCTTTTGCTTTCGTACCGCTCGCCGGCATTTTGTTTGCCGGCGCCGGACTTCGAAACCAGCGCCGCCGCTGGCTGTGGCTGGCCGGTCTGGGAGTTGCCCTGATTCTGCTGAATGCTTGTGGCGGAGGAGGCTCGGGTACGACGGGCACGGGTCCAACAACCTACAACGTCAAGGTTCAAGGAACAACAACAGCGCAGCCCAATCCGGTAACGATCACCACCGCGACTTTGACTGTGCAATGAAAATGACGGCAACCGGAGCGGGAGGGCCAAGATCTCAGCAGTCATGACGCGCGAAGCTCAACGGCACCTGCTGATCGCCGCCTGCCTGCTGCTGGTCACGTTTCTCGTGCATGCCCGGGCCGTGGGCTTCGGATTCTGCGACCTGGACGACATTCACCAGATCGTCGAGAATCCCACGCTGCAATGGAAATGCGCGCCCGACTACTTTGTCAAAGACGTCTGGCGCAATCCGCAGGCGCAATATCGCACCTACTACCGGCCGGTCTTTCTGCTGTGGCTGCTCGTCAACTTCAAACTCTTTGGACTGCTCGCCGCGCCATGGCACTTCGCGACGCTCGCGCTGCACGGAGCGGTGGTAGTCCTGGTCTACCGGCTCGGCCTGCGTCTGATGGGCAACGAACTCACCGCCGCCCTTGCGGCCATGCTCTTTGCCGTCCACCCCGCGCACGTGGAAAGCGCCGTCTGGCTTTCTGGCGCGACCGAGCCTCTGGCCGGAGTCTTTCTCCTCGGCGCATTCCTGCAATACCTAAGCTGGCGCGAGCAGCGTAACACGCACCCCCTGCCGTCGTCCGCGACGTCGTCTGCTACGCTGTCCGCGCTGTTGTGCGCGCTTTTCACGCTGCTCGCGTTGCTTGCCAAGGAGACCTCAGCCGCGCTCCCGCTCTTGATCGCGCTCTACGAGTGGATGTTCCCGAGCGCTCCGGCGGAGAATCCGCAAGCCCGCACGGTTGCCGCTGCCCGCGCAGTCGCGCCCACTTTCGGAGGCGCCACCGTCTATGCCTGCATGAGGCTTTTCGCCATGCATCATGTGGTGTTCGTCAACAACCCGCCGGGCCGGGTGCTGATGACTTGGCCGCTGCTGCTGTGGGACTACCTGAGCATGATGGTTTGGCCCTCCGGCTTTGCCGTTTACTATGACGCCCAGTTGCTCAAGCAACCGTCCGCCGGGCAATTCTGGATGCCGCTGGCCTTTCTGATTGCGTGCGCCGCGCTGCTTGCCTTCGCTTTCACGCGCAACAAACTGGCGGCCTTTCTCGGATGCTGGTGGCTGCTCCCCATCGTGCCGGCGCTGGTCGGCCTGTTTTCTTTTCCCCAGAACGACATTCTCCACGACCGCTATACCTATCTTTCCAGCGTAGCGTTCATGCTGCTGCTGGCCTGGGGATTGACCGGCATCGCGAAAAGCCGTGCCGCTTTTCGCCTGCCCGTCGCCGTCATCGTGGTCGCGCTCGTCTGCGGCTGGGGAGTGCTCACCGTCCGCCAAACGCAGGTCTGGACCAACGGCTTCACCCTCTACGGCAATGGAGTGAAAGTTTCTCCCAACAACGTGCGTGTCCGCAACCTGCTGGCCATCCAGTTATTCAAGGCCGGAGGTGTACGCCAGGCCTTCGCACTCTGGGATTCGACCCTGAAGCTCGATCCCGATGCCTTCGACACCAACTTCGCGCTCGGCGTGACCTTGTTCACGGCCGGCAATCTCTCCCAGGGAGAGTACTTTCTCCGCCGCGCCTGCGAACTCGACCGCAAGAAGCCCGAGCCCTTTCTGAATCTCGCCGATCTGCTGCTCGCCGAGAACCGCCGCGACGACGCCCTCGAAGTGCTGCGCCAAGGTCTCTCCACCGTCGATGCCGACCCCGATCTGCTGCAACAGAAAATGGCGGAGATCAAGGCGGCGAAGTAAACAGCGTACTACCCCTGACATTTCCTATTGATCTATTGTTGCAAGCGCACGACAGAATAAGACTCGGAAGGGACGCGGCCAAAACTAAAAGGCAACGGTCCAGCTTGCGAGGAATAGAATCCTGCGCCGAGTGCCATAGTGGCAGCGTGGGTGTGAGGATCTACCTGCAAACTTTCTTGCGCAGCTACAAATTGCGGTGGGATGGGGAACGTGTTGGTAGCGATCGCGGGGATCACCACCAGATCCCCGGTCCGGAATACGAAATTGTCATATTCCGCTGGACGGGCTCCAAACAGTTGCATGTAGTACTGGAAGCCCCAGTGTCCCTCGAAGAAAATAGTGCGGGCCTGGTTCTGAGTCTGCCCGTGGATGAAGCTGGCCATGGTACGCCCGGAGTTGGCGAGGGCGGTGTCTCCCGCGGCCACGAAGAGCGAGATCATCGCAGACAGCGCGAGGGGCACCGCCAATTTTCCGGTAGACCACCAGGTGGAGGCGCCCGGGGCCTCATCCAACCGCCGGGCCAGCAGAATTGCCGCTGCGGGAATGAGTGGCAGCACCGAGCGCGCGTTGATCGTCCAGTTCAAGAATGCAGCAAAAAAGAAAGTGCCAAGCACCCAGAGACCCAATAGGATCGAGTCCGCGCCTCCCTGTTTTCTATAGTCCGCAACTGCCAGCCCCAGAACGGAAATTCCGCCGGCAACATAAAAGGCGAACTGTAGCCCGATCCACAGCCAATTCTGTTCGAGCTGGGGAATCTGGGGATTCAGCCAGCGCAGACCCACCGCCAACCCGGCAACCGCTCCCGCAAGGCTCCCAAAAATCAACTGCCGGCGATTCCATAGGAAAGGACTGAAAAGTAATATCGGCAGCGCGCACCCGCCGAGAAAGCTGAGGCCCACCAGCGCGCTGGTCAGGCGTGAGGTTTGGTCGACGTATTCCGGAGACCTTGCATATTGGGCGGCGTCCCACAACAAACCTCGGCCGTAGATTGCCTTTGTCCATTGCTGGTACCAAAACAGACACGCCACGGGGATCAACAGGTACCAGACCCAGGTTCCCAGCCGTCGCCGATTTTGTCGCCAATGTTGTCGCCAATGGAGGAGCGCGTAGGCAGGCAACAGCAGGATCAACGACGCACCGAAGTATTTTGTCAGAGCACAAGCTGTCACCAGCGCACAACTCACCGCGAGAGGAAGCGGTTTGCCGGAATCGATTCCTTTGAGCCAGAAAATTACGGCCCAAACCCATAAAGCGAGCATCAGAACGTCACACATCACGCCGGTGGAGGAGACCAGGAAACCGGGAGCAAAAAGAGTGGCTGCGGCGGCGATCAAAGGAGACGCGGTGAATCGTCTCGCCAAGTGGTAGGTTCCCAAAACCAGACTAAGCGCTGGCACAAGAAAGCCAATGTGCCATGCTGTCTCCGACCAACCCGCCATCATGCCAACCAAGGCTCCGTAATAGCAGGAAAGCGGAGGGTTCTTTGTGATCGCCGACATGGACATGTCGGTGACATACCAAACCAGATGGAATCCGTAAGGATTGAAGGGATGATGCACGATCTGCTGGGCTGTCCAGACAAACAGTGTGTCGTCAATATGAAAGGCCTTTCCGGAGAAAGGCAGCAGACAGCCGAGTGTAGCCAGACCGAGGAGCAGATAGGAATGCAAAGGTGTCCACGAAGCGACATTCCAGGTGTTGGAAACAAAGCTGCCAAGCGTCGCGTGGCGGAGCACTCCTGCTTCCTCGGAGTTGGCGAAGACTTTGTCCCCGCTCAATTCTGACACGTGACTTTTTTCTTCCGGAGCGTTCATTTTCTTCCCTAAACGACACAGCAACCTGCGCTGCTCATCTTTATTTATACTTTGTTGATTGAACTGGTCTATTCCATCCTCGATGGCATCGGCAAGCCAAGCACTTGCGATATAGCCGCCAGATTATTCGAGATATCTAGCGCCAACTCATGATCATTAGGGTCCGCCGCGACCAGCCTCTGGGCAACCACGCACTCCGCTAGACCCTGTTGCAGATAACCGCTCATCGCCAGCGCAACGCAATAATGGTCATGTGGACGGGCCAAAGATGGCGCCATCTCAACCGCCTTTGCGGCCGCGAGCAGCGCTGCCATTGGATTTCCATCCCGCAATAATCTCAACGCCTTGTTATCGAGAGCTCTGCCAGCTTCCAGCCTGGCATCAAACTCACCCTCATATACCACCATGGCGCTGCCGCCCAGAAGGGCCTTCGGCTGCGATTCGCGGAAAGGTGCAAGGGGATAGCCCGGCCGCCCATCGATCTGGAGCCACGAGCTGCTGACAAAAACGATTCCCTTCATGTGCGCCGGAAGCTCCGTCTCCCAGTGATTGCCCATTTGCGTGCACGGCACCTTGTATTTATCCACCGGAACACGCCAGTCGCTATCCAGCCAACACGGCGTGTTGGGATGTTGCTCCATGTATTGGCTCACCTGCCAGTACGTCTGATTGGCATCGGTGAACGGCAGCAGCTTGTAGAGATTCTGCGGTCCGCCCCAAAGCTCATTCGCGTAGGAAAGATAATTCGGATAAGCCCGCAGGGAAGAAACCGCATGGAGGACAAGCAAACCGACCAGAACCGCAGCCGCCCAGCGATACTGTCGCGCAACATAAACGCATCCCGCCGCCGCCGCAATCACCAGGAATGGAACCATTGGGAACACATGCCAGATACCTACGGCAGGTCTAGGGACGCGCATGCTCACTGCCAGAAACATCAGCGCTGGTAACAACAGAAAAACGAACTCCGGGAGCCGCTTGCGGCCCATCAGCATGAGGCCAGCTACGCCCATCGCCAACATGGCCAGGAATGGAGCCGTGAACTTGATCGTTGCGGCCAGGGGAAAGAAAAACCATGGAGTCTTGGCATAAGGCCGGCCGAGGATATCGATGACATTCGCATCGACCGTGAGCAGACCGCGTACATCGAGCAGGCCATCGAGATAAGCCTGCGGCAGAAGATGGGCCGCGCGCATGGCCTTCACAATTTGCGCATCAACGGATTTCATTCCGGCCATCTGTTCCTCAGTGAGGCCATCGGAAGCCCGCACCCTGGCCTGCGAATAGCGCATTCCAAAGCCGCACCAGATCGTCGCCGCCGCAATCGCTAAGACCGCCGCCACCGCGCCGAGGTTTCGCAACGCCCTGCCCATGAATTCCGCTCGATCGCTTTTCTCCAGCCACGCCTCGGCCACCGCGAGCAGAATCAGCACGGGGATCAGCAGCACCGCCGAATGTTTCGTCAGCAGAGCCAGACCGGTAAGAACTCCCGTGCCCGCCAGCAAAGGCAGCGAGCGCTGTCGGCTCCGATTTCGACTCTGATCTTGACTCCAAAGATAGAAACAGAACACCGCCTGCAGGAACAAAGCGGATAGAAGAATGTTATTCAACAGCAGCGCGCCGTTGCCCAGAATGTTCGGCTCAAATGCCAGGACCGCCGAGGACACCAGCGCCACCGTTCGTCCGAACATGCGCCGCGCCGTAATCCAGATTCCAAGGCACAGAGCGATCGTCGCCGAACCGGCTGCGCCGCGCGCCTTCATCAACAATGGCCACCAGTCGTCCTGCGAATAAAGCCAACGGGTAGCCTGTTCCTCTTCATCGCTGCCCACTTCGCCCTGCGAGCAATTCACAGACACATTGCTCCACAGCAGGGGAACTGCCGCCAGCATCTTCGCCAGCGGCGGATGCTCACGGCCAAACGTGTAATCGCCGCATTTCAGCGCGCGATAACCGGCATATAGATGAGTCGCCTCATCCGCGTGCTGCGACATCTGCCGCACGCTGAAAAGTATTTGCGCGAGCAGGATAAAACAGAAGACCAGAGGTATCAGCCATTCGGCGAACGGGTATTTCCGAAGCAGGTTTCTGGCTGAACTGATCATGTTCATCAAACCTAGAGACTGTTCTTGATTGGTCTTGCTTGCTCCGGTGAACTTGGGGCGTTGTCCACCCGGACCGTGGCCCTACCTCGACATCCGCTCTCTACTTCCGCACTCCAACAATAGACTTCGATCCCACAGTCGAGACGGAGCCGTTGGGGTTGTGCGCGGCTTCGTGGCATACCAGCGCGCAGGTGTTGGTCGCACGGTGATAGGAGATGGGCGTGGCTCCATTCTGACCCACCACGCGGACATCGAAATTCACCAGCCGCTCTCCCGAGACCGTCGGGGAGGTTGCGCCCATCCCATGGGCGGTGTGGCATACCGAACAGCTGAAGCCGTATTGGGATACGTGCAGACTGTGGGACGGCCAGCTCGATGTGTTGGATAAAACCTGGGTCAGGCTGTGACACTTCGCGCACATGGAATACGGCCCGATCGTGGTCAGGTCGGGATTGGGATACAGGTTCGTGATCATACCGCCGGGTTCGGCGGCCTGGCTGAACTGATAATTACGCTCCAGGATGTGCGCGTTGACCGATCCGTGCGGACCATTCGGCCCGGCGCCGCCGAACTCGCGATTGTCGTCGCTGTTATGACAATCGGTGCAGAAGATGGACGTTCCCGCCAGCATCGAACGCCCAGAATTCGTTCCATTCAAATTCAGCATGAACGGCAGAAGACTGGGCTGCGACAGGAGACTCGATCGAGCATGAGTTACAGGATGACTCGACGTCGCCAGGGAAGAGAATTGGGGAATCAGGTCCAACCGATCCGCCGCCGACACCACTCGCGTCGGTGCGTATCCATAGACGATCAGCCGTTGCTTGCCTGTGCTCGTGCCGTGACAGCGCAAACAAGTTTCATACTGGTTGATCGCTGGAGTAAGAACCGTAACCCCATCCGTCGCACTGATCCCGCCCGCGCCCGCTTGCGCTGGACGCAATATCGGGGGCACGGAGAACGTTAACGTCTGCTGGGAGGCGTGTGCGTTGTGGCAGTCGACGCAGGTGGCGTGCCGGTTGTGATTCAAAAGCACCGGCTCGGCTGCGTCATGGTAGTTGACCCCGGAGGGCAACGGATGACCGTTCTTCGCCACCTCAGCCATAATGTTCAAAGGCGCGGGCGACAAGTACGTGCCCCCGTTGTGGCACGTCATGCAGTCCTGTGTAACCGGATCGTTCCCCGGCGACGCAGGGGTAGCCGGACGCAGTAATCGTGCGGGCGCCACCGAGTCGTGCGACATGTGACACGACGTGCAAGCGTTCACCCCGACCGCGGGATAAGAACCGATGTGACCATCCGCAGAAACCTGGTTGGTCGCAGTCTGATGAATACTTCCCGTAAAACCCGCCAGTGGGTTGACCTGCCCTTGTATCACCCGCTTTGGATCGTGACAGGCTAAACACATCTGGCCGTTGGAGCTGTCTCGGACCAGAAAATTCTGCGCGATCCTGTCGATCTTTTGCACGTGAGGGGAGTGGCAACTGGTGCACTCGATATTGCCCTTGATCAGCTTTACGGCACCGGTCGGATCGGCCGTGATCCCTTTCGATACCAGCGACGCCACCAGGTTGGACGCGTCTTTCATGGGGAGCACCAGACTGAACGGGTGCGAGCCGGTCAACGTGGCCCCGAAGGAATCGATGCTGTTCAATGATCCGCTGACGGGAAGCTGGCCATACGCCGCCGACTGCCCCACTCCCACCGTACCGTCATGGCAACTCAGGCAGAGGCTGCTGGTGACTCCCAGCGTCGGCTGGGTTTTGCCTTGCTCGGGGTTGGTCGTGCTGGTGTAGGGCGTATAGGTTTTCGAAGACAACTTCTGATTCCAAAGCGGCGTGATTCCACCTAGTCCGCTATGCGGAGCATGGCAGAAATTGCATCCGAGACTTCCCCGCGAATAGATGGACGCTCCACTCCCCGGCGTCAGGTTATGCATGCCCAGCACGTCGGCGGTGGGACTGGTATTCTGTGCCGCCGCGAACGCATGCGCCAGGATCAACACCGCAATCATCGTCCCAGCCAGCGACAAGAGCTTCTTCACTCTTTCCTCCCGTCACCTGCGGCGATGCCGTAATAGTGAAACACCTGCACCCGCCGGTTATAGGAGTCAACCACGTAGATGCGATCCCGTTTATCAATCTGCAGCCCGGTCGGCAGTTGGAACTCCCAGTCTCCCGTGCCCCTTTGGCCGAAGTAGTAGAGCAATCGGCCCTCGCGGTCGAAGACCTGCACCATGCCCCACTGTCCGTCGACGATATACAGATGATCTTCGGAGTCGAAGCCAATCCCTTTCGGACGGAAAATCCATCCCGCTTCGTCCCCGAGCTTGCCGATGGCATAGCGGAAGGCGCCCGAGCGATCCAGCACCTGCACCCGGAAATTCATGGCGTCCACCACCACCAGATCGGAGCCGTTCAGCCGTAGTTCAGTCGGAAAATTAAACTCGCCGTCTCCCGTGCCTTCCTTTCCGATTGTCTGGAGCACGCTGCCCTGCATATCCATCATAAAAATCTTGTTGCGCAGCGTGTCGGTGACGTAGATATGTTGCGCCGCCGAATCGACCGCGATTCCAGTGGGACGTTTAAAATATCCCTCGCCGCCTTTCAAACTGCCGAGGGCGCGCCGGAATTTACCGTTCGCATCGAAAACGAATACTTTACCCGTCTCCGAATCCGTCACATAAATGTTGTCTTGCGCATCCACCGCCACGCACTGCGGCGTCAGCATCGGATCCTTCCAAACATCGCGGCGTGTGATGAACTTATATTTCTGCTGCGCGAAATCGAAGACGTGGACCCCGCTGGCGCCCTGGTCGGTGACGATAATGCGCCCACGCGAGTCGGTGACCACGCTGTACGGGTTCACCAGGTAGTGGAAATCCGGCTCGCCCGCAATTACGTCCACCAGCCGTGTCCAGAAGCTGCGCTTCGGTTTGACCTCGCGCTCTAAGCTGAAGCTGCGCTCAAAAGAAAGTTTGCGCCCACCGTCGAGCAGCAAATCCGGGGGTGGGTCGAGAGCAACCTTCAACGCGTCCTTCGAACGCTTCGAAGCCCCGGCCGGAGTAGTCAGCACCATTGCCAGAGCGGCAACCAGCAGGCCAAGGCATGCGACTCTTCTGCAAAAGAGTCGTCCGCGCCACCATGACTTGCCCCGCGTCGTTAGAAGAAATCGAACCATCTGGAGATCCCGACGTAAAACGACGTGCTGGTAGCGGGTGCGCCGATCGCACTGATCCCTTGCGTGTACCGAGTATAACCGGACAGCAGCCCAATCTTCCTCAGGCGGTACTGCATCTGCGCATTGTAGATTTCCAGGTTGTTGCGTGAGTTCGTGGCGGCGAACGTATTGCTAATCGCGCGGCTATAGCTTGCGGATAGTGACAACCGTCGTAGCGGCGATCCCGAGAGTGAGCCGCCGTAGCTGGAGCCGTTGAACAAGTAAAAGTCGGTCAAGCCCGGCGTCGGCGTCGGCGAGATAATCCCGGCCGCCCCCAACACTGAAACTCCGTGCGATGTGCTGAAGTAAGTGCTGGCTTGCACCCTCCGCATGCTCAACGAAGTCGAATAACTCTCGCTGCTGCTGCTGCTGCCCGGATCGTTGGTCAACCCGCTGTGGCTTCCGGTGAAGGAAGATATCCACGCCATTCCGCCCGGCAAGCTGTGCCGCACGTTGGCGCTGTAGCCATAGCCGGACGTCGTATACGTCGCCAGTATCGTCTGCACGTTTTGCCCGTAGCTGAATGTGCCCGACGTCCACCAGCCTTTGAATCGGCGAAAGAAGTTGACGACGCCGCCAAATCCCAGCGAGTTGTTGCCAAAGTCGCTGGTATTATCGATCACCGAAGCGGAAAATGTGAAGGTGTCAAACAGCTTCTTGCCGTAAGACACATTGCCGCTCACGAACTCGCCCGCATAACTCTTCCCAAAGTAGTATTGATCGTAGTAGGTCGCCTGCGCCGAGCCGATGAGATAGGTTGTGAAATTATAGTTCGCTTGGCCGGCGAACGTCAGCGAATAGGGCGTAGGACCCAGGTCGATTCCGGCTACTGGAGTGCCATTGCCGCTGAGGTTTTGCGCCAGGTAGCCGCTCAAATTGCTGGTGTAGTTCTCGTTGAGATTCCAGCTAAACTTCATGGTGGGGTGAAAACTGGCGGTCGCACTTTCCGTGGTGTCGGTATAACTTTCGGTACCCCCGCTATTCCCGTTCTGGGGCTCGTCCTCGGTGAATACGCTCGTTTGCGCCGCTCGATTGTAATTGATAGAAAAATAACCATGCTCCGGGCC
>CAVZUP010000140.1:0-11052 GCA_963778255.1 uncultured Acidobacteriaceae bacterium | reverse complement strand
CGAAAGCAGCAGCGCTCAACTCCGGGAGGCGCAGGCGGAGACCAAGACGGGGCTCGACAGCCTGCGGAACGCCGCCAAGTTCACCGCCAGGCAGGCCCATGAGATGCAATCCGCTAACGAAGAAATGCAGACGAAGATCCGGGAAATCGGCAAGACCGGAGAGAGCCTCGACGCGTGTTTTGGGCGGAGCGCGGCGGTGCTCGCGGAGATCGAAGCTTTACGGATTCATTTGGAAAACGGCCACCCCGGCGTGCGGCATGGGTACGACGCGAAGGAAGTCGAGCAAATGTTTTCCGCGTTCTACACCACCGAACTGGAACGCGAAGTTTTGCGCGCGGCGCTGCAAGGGGGCGGGTCGACCGTGGCGCGCATGGTTCTGACCGGGAACAGCGTTGAGCTTTTTTGAATTTGGCGGTTTTGATTGATGAGATCGGATGGCGAAGAGTGAGGCAACTCTCAGAATCCCTAGAGATGAAGGGCGAACCATGAAACGAATCTTGACCGTGGATGATTCCGCCAGCGTTCGGCAGATGGTCAGTTTTACCTTGCGCAATGCGGGCTACGAAGTGGTCGAGGCGGTCGATGGCAAAGATGGCCTCGGCAAAGTCAGCGGCGGCAAGTTTGATCTGATCGTCACCGACCTCAATATGCCCAACATGGATGGTATCCAATTAATCGCGGCGGTGCGCCAGTTGCCTGGATACTCGTTCACTCCCATGCTTATGCTCACCACCGAATCGCAGGCGGAGAAGAAAGACGCGGGACGAAAGGCGGGCGCCACCGGTTGGATCGTGAAGCCCTTCAATGCCGATCAGCTGATTGCCGTGATTCAGAAGCTGGTCAAGTAGCTGTTGCAGGGATCATGCCGGAAAATTCACAGCTGCCGTTTGCCAGGCGGCTTCCCTGGCGGGAGGACCGGCTTCGCTCCCCAAGCCAGGCTCCAGAGATGGTTTGATTGCGTGAGGAACTACGAATTTATTTGCCAGCGGTACTGGACGCTTGCGACGCGGCTCTTAGCTGGATCAGGCCGATTCCCAAGCCGCCGACGGCGCCAGCCAGCAACCCCAACAACAACAATAGGGGTATGCTTTCCAGAAGCGATTTCTTCAGTTTTGCCATTCTTTGTCCTCCACCCGGCGCTCACTCGGTGTTCGCCGCCCAACTCATTTTAGCATTCCCACTTCCATTGACCGCTTACGGAGGTACCGTAACAGTTTGTGACACAAAGAGATGGCGGTGCGGGGCTGCGGAGCAGGGTGCGGGTGTAAAGTTTTTCACCTAAAGAGAAGCGCCCGGTCCCGTCGCCCGGCTATTGGGGCGACGCACGGGGCCAGACTTGTTTACAATACCTGCCCATGGACTACCTTCTCAAAACTGAACCGACGGTGTACTCCTTCGCTGATCTGGAGCGAGAGAAGACGACGATCTGGGATGGGGTGACGAATCCGGCGGCGGTGAAGCACATCCGCGAGATGAAGCCGGGAGAGCGGCTGGTGATCTACCACACCGGAGACGACAAGAGCGCGGTCGGCACAGCCTCCGTGGTGACGGTGGATGCTGGCGATCCCAAAATTCCTCAGGTCAAAATCAAGGTGGGCAAGGCGATTGCGAAGCCCAAGACGCTGGCGGACATCAAGGCGCGTCCGATTTTTGCGGAGTCTCCGCTGGTGAGGCAGGGACGATTGAGCGTGGTGCCCTTGACGGCGGCGCAGTACGGGTGGCTGGTTGGGGAGTGAAGTATTGAACCATTGAAGCATTGAGTCATTGACTCAATGAACTCCTATCAGCCGATGTAGCGCAGGGCGTCGACAATGGCTAGGTGCGAGGCGCGGTAGGAGGGGACTAGGCCGCTGACCACTCCCACTAGAAATGCGACTGCGATGGCTACGAGCGCGGTCGCTGCGGTCATGTGCATTGAAACCGGCAATCCGATGCCGGGACGCGCCATGAAGATGATGGCTCCGCTGGCTAGTGTTACGCCTAGCAATCCTCCGATTAAAGAAATAGCGATGGACTCGCTCAAGAGCAACCGGAGGATGCTTTCGCGCGTGAAGCCGAGCGTGCGTAGAACGGCGACCTCGCGGGTGCGTTCGCGGATCGACATGGCCATGGTGTTGGCGCAGACCAGTAGCGTGGTGAAGAGCACGGCTCCACAGATGCTGAGGATGAATGCCTTGACGCTGCCCAGGGTATTGATGAAATCGAGTTTGAACGCCTGTTCGCTTTCGCTCTTGGTGGGAACCGGGCTGCCGTGGAACATGTCGTCAATGGCACGGGCTGCGACGGGCATGTGTTCGGGGGTATCGACGCGCGTGAAATAGAAGCCGGCGGTGTCTTTAAACCAGGCGACGGATTCTTCCAGGTACTTGGCGTTGAAGTAGAGGTTGCTGGAGGGCGGATCGATGGTATAGATGCCTCGTATCGTCAGGTTGAGATCGGCCGCGAAGATGGTGCCTTTTAGGATGATGCGGTCGCCAATCTTCCAATTATGTTTCCGGGCGAGGTCAACATCGACGACGCAGCCGGCGCGGTCGCGCTTCCAGGCGGCTAACTGGTCGGCGGGCATGACTTTGTCGGCGGCTACGTCGAAGTATTCATCGGGATCGGTGGCGAACTGGGCGAAGAAGTTCTCTGGTTTGTCGTCTTTGTACGTGCCTCCGAACCAGGTCATGGGAACGACGTGCACGACGCCAGGAACGGTGCGAATTTTGTCGCGATAGTAAATGGGAAGAAAGTTGGCGAGCGAGACCTTGTGCCGCGTCATAATGCGAAGGGCGGAGTCGGGAGCTCCCTTGTCGATGTAGAAACTGCGCCAGACGCAGAGCATGATGCAGAGCAGAAGCAGAGAGAACGCGATGCTGGCGACCGTAAGGACGCTGCGCCGCTTATTACGAAAGGCGGATTTGGCGACGAAGCGGGTGAGGGTCATGGGGACAAGTGAAGTTTATCGCAGATTGAAGGTGGATGGCGGGGGTTCGTGGTCAGAGGTCAGATTGCAGAGGTTCGTCTAGAGAAGCTTCGATTCAGTGCCCGCGGAAGAGCTTTAACCACGGAGGACACGGGGATCACGGAGGACTACAAGACATGCAACTACGAGAAGACCTTGCGTAGTTCGCGGCGCAGAATTTTTCCCGATGGTGTCCTGGGAACGACGCCCACAAAATGAATTTCGCGGGGCTGCTTGTGGTGGGCGAGGCGGTCGGCGACGAAGTCGCGCAGTTCTTTGTCGAGCGCATCGGAGGGTATAAAGCCTTCCCGCAGGACTATGAAGGCACAGGGGATTTCTCCGGCGGCCTGGTCGGGTTTGGCGACTACTCCGCAATCTCGGACAGATGGATGTTCGAGCAGCAAGGCTTCGACTTCGGCGGGGGCGACGGGGAATCCTTTGTACTTGATCATTTCCTTGCTGCGGTCTAGTACGTAGTAGAAGCCATCGGCATCGGCGCGCACGATATCTCCGGAGAAATACCATCCATCGCGCAGCACGGCGGCCGTGGCTTGCGGCTCCTTCCAGTATCCGAGCATGATCTGCGGGCCGCGCATGACGAGCTCACCTTGTTCTCCGAGCGCGACGTCATTGCGTTGCAGATCGACGATGCGGCAGTCGGTGAGCGCCAGTGGCTGTCCGATGGATGCGGGACGGTTCATTTCCGGCGGGCTCATGTAGCCGACATGGGTCACCGGAGAAGCTTCGGTCATGCCGTATCCCTGAACGACGCTGACGCCGGTGAGGTTGGTCATGCGGCGGGCTAGTTCGGGAGCTAGAGGCGCGGCGCCGGACTTGATCCAGCGAAGTTTATGGTCTTTGGGAAAGATGCCGGCTTCGGCGGCCTGGCACATGGCGTTAATGGCGGGCGGGACGACGGGCATCATGGTGACGTTTTCCTCGAGCAAAAGAGCGCACAGCTTCTGCATTTCGAAGCGCGGCATCAGGACGAGCTTGTTGCCGAGCGTCAGGGAAAGGGTGAGCGCCACGGTGAGGCCGTAGATGTGGTAGAGCGGCAGGAAGCAGAGCATGACGTCATCGGACGTGAGCATCGCGGCATTTGGGCCGAGGATCTGATAGACGTTTGCGACCAGGTTGTAGTGCGAGAGCATGACGCCCTTGGGCAATCCGGTGGTGCCGCTGGAGTAGGGTAGGGCGGCGATGGTTTGTCGCTCGTCCTGAAGAGCTTCGGGAAATTTCGCCGAGGTCGGGTGCAACAGGGTGGCAAAATGTTCGCAGCCAGCGTGTTCGTGGCGTGTGGTGAAGACTCGTCGCAGTGCGGGAAGTCCGGCGAGATTTACGTTTTCCAGCAATGGTGCGTCGGTGATGAGGATGGTCGCGCCGGAATTTTCCAGTTGATAGCGGATTTCGCGTTCGCGGTAGGAGGGGTTGAGCAGGGTTGGGATGCATCCAGCGAGCGTGGCCGCATGATAGGCGATGGCGAATTCCCAGGAATTGGGGAGGAAGATCGCGACTACTTCTCCGGGAGCGAGACCGGCGGAAATGAGGCCGCGGGCGAGGGATTCGACAAGACTGCCATATTCGGCGAAAGTGAAACGGCGATCGCAGGAGGCGTCTACCAGGGCGGTCTTGCCGGCATTGCGTTGGCAACTCTGAAGGACAACATCGTGGACAAATCGGCCGCTGGGGTCGGCGTAGAGCTTGGTACGAAGCATCGGGGAAATTGTAGTCCGGGTGCGCGGAAGTTGAAAGCTGCTGAGGGGTGAATGCGGGAACGGCTAGGCGCTCAGCTTGCGCAGGAATTCCTGTTCATCCATGCGATACTTGAACGCTTTGCGGCCGTTAATGAAAACTACGGGGACCTCGTCGTTATAGAGGCGGCGGGTCTCGGCGTCGGAGTCCACGTCGATTTCTCGCCAGGTGAAGCCGCCACGTTTGTGCAGCTTGACCAGGCTCTCTTTGACGATTTCGCAGAGATGACATCCCTTGCGGGAATAAACGACGACTTCCCGAGGCTTTGTCATGCGAGGGAGTGTAGCAGTTCCGGTGCAGGGTTTCCAAGGCACGATTGGCCGATCGATTGGGGGGCAAGGAGGAGCGTAAAATCTCGGCATGGCGGAGAACGGGATGACTGCGGGCGGCAACATGCTTTCTGGAAAGACGGTGCTGGTAACCGGCGCGGCGAAGCGCTTGGGGCGCGCGATTGCCTTGGCCGCCGCCGAGAACGGTGCGAACGTGGCGATCACGTATCGGGAGTCGGCGCACGAGGCGCGGACGGTGGTGGCGGAACTGGCGCGGCATGACGTGGAGGCGCTGGCCGTGCGGTGCGATGTGACCGATGAGCGGAACGTCCGGGAAATGGTGAGGGAAGTGGCGCGAGAACTGGGCGGGATCGACTTGCTGGTGAATAACGCCGCCAATTACGAGACCGTCGAGTTTGAAAAGATTACCGTGGCGCAGTGGGATGCGATTTTTGCTTCGAACGCCCGCGGGCCGTTTCTCGTGTCGCGCGAGGCACTGCCGTACTTGAAGAAGCGCGAGGGACGCATCGTGAATATGGGGTCGCTGGGCGGGCTGCGTCCGTGGGCGACGCATGCGCACTATTGTTCGTCGAAGGCGGCGGTGCATATGCTGACGAAAGTGATGGCCAAGGCGCTAGCTCCAGAGATTGCGGTGAATGCGGTGGCTCCGGGGATGATTGACCTGGGAGAAAAGGCGGCGGCCGGTTTTATGAAGAAGATGGCGAAGCAGACGCCGATGCGGCGTAACGGGACTGCGGCGGAGATTGCCGCGGCGGTGATGTTCTTTGCTACGGCTCCGAAGTTTATTACCGGGCAGGTGCTGGCGGTGGATGGCGGGATCGGACTGTGAGAATTGGATTTGTTTTCTGGTTGCAGTTCACGAATCGTGCGGTTTCGCGTATCGTTCTGTTTCGATCTTGACCACACTTATGAAACGATCCATTTGGACGGCGGGCGTTTGTTTTCTGACATTGTTTCTCGCAGCTTCTTTGGCCGTTGCCCAAGATCATCCAGAAGATGGCGGGCATGAGTTGCAGGTTTGGACGGGCGGCGGTTATTCGGTTCCGGGCGGGACGAAGGATACTGGCGTGTGGAATGCCGGCGTGCGCTATGGATGGATTCTGACGCAGCCGCACCTGCCGGGGTTTCTCAGCGGACGATTCGAACTTGCTGTCGATGCGGTGCCCGCGTTTGCCGTGTTCCAGCGGGCGAACACCGCCTATGGCGCGGGAGTGAATCCAGTGGACTTTAAGTGGATTTTCGCTACGCGCGGACATGTTGCTCCTTATATCGAGTTGAATGGCGGGACACTGTTTACGACGCATGAGGTGCCGGCAGGAATCTCAACGGTAAACTTCACGACCGGCGCGGCGTTTGGGATGTATTTCTTCCGCGAGCATACGTGGTCGGTGGATGTGCGGTATATGCACATTTCGGATGCGGGATTGACGAAGCTGAATCCGGGGCTGAATACGGTGCAGGTGCGGTTGGGGTTTGGGAAGTTCTTTGGGAAAAAGTAGTGGCGGCGCGTGGAAACAGCAGGTCCTACCCCTTCGGCTGCGCTCAGGGTCAGGATGACAAGTCTGAACTAAGCCAGTCACAAACTAACGACCAGTCACAAACTAACGCCTGTCGGACAGCGCGGCGGCGGTCTGCCGAGGCTCAGCTCGACGTCCGCAGCACGGGCCGGGCGGAATAGGCGCGCCGTGGGGGCAGGTGAGCGGATGGTTCAGGAAAGTGCAGATTTTGTCGGTAGCCTCGGGGGACAGGATGTGCTCGAACTTGCAGGCTTGCTGCTCGATTTCGGTTTCGCTATCCATGGCTAGCGAATCGGTGAAGAGACGCTCGGCCAGGCGATGTCGGCGGATGATGTCGGCGGCACGTTGATGGCCGCGGGCGGTGAGCTCGACGATCAACGATCCATCGCCGGTCGAAAAGCCGGCGGGCTTCAGCGCATCGTGGCAGGGATTGACGAAGGGTTTGTGATCGTGCGTCTCGGGTGGATGTGGATGGGTTGCGACCAGTCCCATCGCCGCCATTTTTTCCACGGCAATGGAGACCGGCAGAGCGCCGTGAACTTCCATGCGTCCGATCTCGGCGATCTGGCCGTTCTCTTCCAGGGCAAATAATTCTTCCAGCACTTCATCGAACTGCTCATCGTCGGCCATGGCAAAAACTTCCTGGGCGGCGATTTTGCCGTGATGCAATTCGATGCGACGATCGGCTAGACGCGCTACCACGGGATCGTGCGTCACCATCACGATGGTGCGTCCCTGCTGGTGGAGCTCGCGCAACAGGCGCAGGACGATTTCTTCATTGACGGCATCGAGGTTGCCGGTGGGTTCGTCGGCCAGCACGATTTTGGGATCGTTGATCAGGGCGCGGGCGATGCAGACGCGCTGTTGTTCGCCTCCGGAGAGCTGCGAGGGGAGGTGGCCAGCTCGTTCCTTGAGGCCTACGCGATCGAGGGCTTCGAGCGCTTCTTGTTCGTCGGTCATGCTGTGGAAGTATTGCGCCAGCATGACGTTTTCGACGGCGGTGAGATACGGGATCATGTGGAATTGCTGGAAGACGAAGCCGATGGTTTCGGCGCGGACGTGATTAAGATCGGAAGCGCTGAGGCTGGCGACGTTTTGGCCATCAAGCCAGATTTCGCCGGTGGTGGGGCGATCGAGGCATCCGATGAGATTGACCATGGTGCTCTTGCCGGAACCGGAGGGGCCCATCATCGCGACCCACTCGCCGGGTGCGATGGAGATGGTGATGTCGTCAAGCGCTTTGATCAGGCCGCCGTTGCTTTCCTCTGCTCGGGCGGGATAACTCTTGGTTACGTTCTTGAGTCGAATCATTGCAAATCCTACTCTCCCCTCAAAATAATAGCCGGTTGCACGCGGCGCAGTAGTTCGATGGGCAGGATGGCCGAGAGCAGGGCCACGGCAACGCTGCCGGCGAGCACGTACGGAAAAACGCTGAAGCGCGGCACGACTGGTGCGTGGAAGTTCACACGTCCGATCCAGGCGGCGACGCCGATGCCGATGAAAAAGCCTAGAATCGCTCCGACTACGCCGAGGGCAGCGGCTTCGGCCGCGAAGAATCCGTTGAGCAGGCGCTCCGAAGCACCCAGGGCTTTCATGATGGCGAAGTCTCGGCGGCGGTCGAAGACCCATCCGATGAGCGTGGCCAGCACGCAGAGTGCGGAAGTGAGCACAACCAGCGTGGCGGAAGCGTAGAGTGTGGCGCGCGTCTTGTTGAGTACGTTCGCTTCGCCTTCCATGATCTGGCGGACGGGGCGGACATCGGCGGAGGGCAGAAGTTGCGCCAGTTGGCGAATCGAAGCATCGACTTCGGCGGTGGTTCCGTTAGCGGCGACTTCGACGGTGGAGGGCGCGACGCCCGTCCAGCTCTGGAATTCAGATTGATCCAGATAAATACGACTGTCCTCTCCGGCGCCGGTTTGGAGCAGGCCGGCGGGTACGAGTTGAATCGCTTTGCCCTCAAAAGTGAGTTCGAAGGGCTGCCGATTGGAAGCAGCCTGAGGACTCAACACAGCGGCGGCTCTCATGCCGACGAGCGCTTCGCCGGCTGCGTCGGGCCAACGGTTTACCTTCCACCAGTGGTTCAACTGGCGAGCGCGGACGAAGTCGGTGCCGACAACTACTACGGATTGTCCATCCTTAGTGCGGGCTACCGCGTAGGAGAAGGGAACAGCTAGCGTCTTGTCGCCCAGAACGGATTCGACCTTGGCCAGTGCGTCGGCGGGTAAAGATTGACCTTCTTTGGCGACGATGACTACGTTGGCCCCGTAGTTTCGGAATTCGGTGCGGAGCTTGGCTTGCACGTCTACGTAGAGGTTCATCATCGCGGTGGCGACGGCGGCGGCTACGATCATGGCAAGCAGTGCGGAGGCGGCGCGTCTGCGGCGGAGCACGGCGGCGCGGAGCAACATGCGCGCGAACATCGAAGTATGGGGCACGTGGGCGCGGCGGTCGGCGACCTGCTGTGGAGTTAGGAGCGTGTTCGGCGAGGCGCTCATGGTTATCCTTCACCTCGCAAGGCGAACACGGGATCGAACTTCACCGCGCGGCGGATGGCGGCGGCGCTTCCGGCGAAGGTCACGAAGACGGCGATGGCGATGATGATGGGGAAGAGCACGGGCTCGATGGAAATCTGCGAATTGAAGATCGACCGGCCGATCTGGCGGGCGAGGAGCGCTCCGGCGGAGAATCCGGCAACGCCGCCGACTAACGCTAGCAGCAGTGCTTCCGCAAAGAATAACGCGGAGACCGCTAAATTGCCTGCGCCTAGAGCTTTCATCAGCCCGACTTCTACGCGGCGCTCAAAAATGGCCGTGGCCATAGCGGCGGAGACGGCTAACGCGGAGGCAAAAAGAGCGGCGAAGGTGATCAGCAGCATGAGTCCCTTGATGCGCGATAGCACAGTGCCTTCGTTTTGCGCGACTTGGCGAATCTGCTCCGCGTGCGAATGGGGAATGACTTCCTGCAACTGATAGGCAATGGACTCCACGTAGGGCGAGCAGTACCAGCGGTCGTAGACCTCGGGAGTCATCGTCTTGGGATCGCGGGCGGAGAGCGCATCGGGGGGCTTGGTGAGAGCGCTGACGAAGACGCGGCGGACGGCTCCGGGTTTGCCTAGAATCTGTTGCGCGAGGGCGAGCGGCGCGACGATTTGATCGTCTTCGTCGCCGCCGGTGGAGAGAATACCGGAGATGGTGAGTTGGCGGCCTGCGACCTCGAGAGTGTCGCCCGATTTCTTGGCTAGCTTCGCTGCCAGGCGTTCGCCCACGACAATATTTTGAGAGTTGTCATCGGGCCAGCCACAGTTTGGAGAATCCTTGCCATCCCCACACGAAATCTTCCACCATGGATGGGTGATTCGGACGCCGGTGGAGAAGTCTTCTTTGCCGAAGGTCAGCGTCTTATTGAAGTAGGTTCCAACCAGTGTGACATCAGTTGCGTTGCCAAGTTTCACGGTGACGGGGAGCATGGGCGAGAAGCCGACGATGTTGTGATGCCAGAAGGTGCCGCGAATTTTCGGGAGATCGGCTTCGTTAAGAAACGCGCCGTCGCTTGGAGGCTTGAGGTTGATGCCGCCGATTTCCACATCGAGGGTGTCTTCCTGCGGAGTGACGACCAGATTCGCGCCGTAGCTGCGTAGTTCGCGGTTGATTTTGTCGCCGATGTCGGTGGCCACGGCGATCATGGCCGTCGCCACGGCTACTCCGAGCGTGATGGCAATGCCCGCGAGCAGCTTGCGGCGCGCTTGGCGGCGAAACGATTCGTAGACGATGCGAGGAAACATTATTTCGGCTCGAAGTAGTGCCGGCCCGCCGCAACGTCGGCTTCGGAGACGATGACGGCGTCATCCGTGACCTGCGATTTCAGCGGTATGGGATTGCAGCCGCCGGGCATTCCGATGGACTGCGGGTTCATTTGCGCGGCACAGTTCTTGCAGATCACTCCTTGTTTATTTTTGTAGAAGCCGACGGGGCCGCAGATTTCGCAGGCATCGAAAAGAGTGGCGACCTTTCCGTCAGGCTTCTGGTAGAGCCAGAAACGGATCTCGACTCCTCCTTCCTTGGCTTCGAAGCGGTGCAGTTCGCCATCGGAGACTTCCTTTAGCGGAATCGAAACCTCGCCGCCGACGAAGGTGACTTCAGCCGCAGGCGAGAGCGCGCTGGCGCTCTTCTCATAGATAAAGCTGGCGGTGATCATCACGATGAAAGCGAACGAAAAGACGTAAACCGAGGCCATCCAGAGGCGCTCGCGGCGGGCGGTCCACAGGGCTTTGCGGCGGGCTGCGCCGGCTGGCGGCAACTCGGCCGGCTGGCGGCTCTTCATTTCAAACAGCACCATCAGCGCGGCTAGAGCCAGGATAGTAATGAAGAAGAAGAAATCATTGCGGACGATGGGGCCGATCAGTGCCATTTCCTGACGGGAAGAGGGAAGCACTCCGTTTTCGGAGAGCTCGTGCAGGCCGGAGATGATGAGCTGTCCGGCTACCAGGAAAAGAATGGCGGTGGTGACCTTGAAGAATTTCTGCAGATTGATTTTGACGCTGCCCTTG
>CAVZUP010000139.1:0-6668 GCA_963778255.1 uncultured Acidobacteriaceae bacterium | reverse complement strand
CTTTTCCTTCGATTTCGCCCTTCAGCTTGCGCCCGGTCTTCATCATGAAGATGATCATGGTGACGACGAAGACGGCGGCGACGAGCATGACCCAGCCTTCGAAGACGTCCTCATTCAACTTGTAGTGGGAGAGCAGGACGGCCCCGGCGATCGATCCGGCAAAGGCCGCGGCCAGGGCGGCGTAAACGGCCTTGCGCAGGTCGTTGCGGCCGATCTTGGCCAGATACGCAAGGGTGATGCCCACGATGAGCGCCGCTTCGACGCCTTCGCGAAGAGTAATGATGAATGCCTGTAACATTAAAAAAGGCCGCTTTCTAGATGAAAATGAAATTCAATTTCATTATCAATAGGATACGGTTTCGGGAGGGCCGCGGTCAACGCAGTCCATCACGGATTGCTGTGATTTCCATCACATAGGGAAATGGCGCATTGAACGGGGTTTAGCGGGAACGCCGGGGGCCCCTTCGGTAACATCAACTTCAAGCGCGCGGCTGGCGATAATTGTTTCGAAACTGGACAGGCTATGCCGAGACCCGGGACCCACGCGGTTCGGGTTTCTCTTCAGCGACAGACATTTGTCAGGCCAGGCAATGTCAGTATTTGAGTGCAAACGCCTGATTTCGACAGCGCATCGTGGACCGATACCAGTCCTTCAGCGTAGACTGCTGGCTGCAAAGACAAAACCCGTCAAAATATGGACCTCTCCGAGTTCACCGCAAACTACGCGCACCTAGGTGATGATGAACTGCTTTGCCTGTGGGCGGAGCGAAGCTCGCTCGTTCCAGAGGCCTCCCTAGCATTGGATAGCGAACTGCAAAAGCGAGGACTGAATAAACAGAATGCTATCCGGGTAAAGAAGAGGTTCGACGCGCTGGCTGCACGTGAGGCGAAGGGGCCGCTTAGAAACCAAGTCACTGCGGCGAAGTACGAGCGCAACATGCGGCACTTCGTCGGATGGGAAGAGCCTAAGTTCTCTTCACCTTACGGCCGCCGCGACATTAGGACCATGTTCGCCTCTATCCGACACAAGTACAGGGTATGGAAAGCGTTCCGCGACCACACGGGTCACTGGCCCGTCTTCTCGATCTGTTTTCATTTCCTGTCTTTGATGGCCGTGTTCGGTTTCGTTCTAGCCGCTTTCGTCTGGTTAGTGGAACGCAGGCGGGACAATGGTTGGGGTGTTGTCGCAGTTGTCGCTTGTGTTTTGGCGCTTCTCGGCGCACGCGAATTAGGTGCGCGGCTGATGAGGAAGCTGGATTGGAAAAAATACGGCACGGCTAGTCCTTAGCCACTTGTTGGCGACACAACCACCTGAAGTTGCCTGCTGTCCCGAGTGTGTCATTTGGTGATGTCTTCTCCAATCTTCCACCTGTTGATGAGGTGGGCGATGTGGTGGGGCGTCATCCCCTTAAGCACAAACGAGATTTTTGGAGGCCAACACTTCTCGCCAAAGACAGGCCAGATTTCCAACAGATCTAGGTCCCATGCCCCCGGTTTGTCTACGGGACGAATGCGATTGGTGGCGAAGATCGGCAGGACGTGAATGGTGAGAACTTGAATCACGAGATGTCCAACAATGATTGTTACTACGCAACCTTGAAATGCTTTAGGGATTCCATTTACCCCTCCAAAGGTGTTCGTCAATCCAGCATGAAATGCCTTAACCTCAAGCCGTCCGATCCAAGTGAGTGTATTGACAGGAAGAGCGCGCGACTGTGGCTTCATTCCAGTTCTTTCATGCTCGGGGTAAAACGGTATTGGGCGTCGCTGCGGGGACGAACCATCAAGGATCATTGACTTCAGGATTGTCCATCGTGTTAGCTGTTTTTGCTGTGTTGGCAACAGGAGAGTCGGCTTGTCATTCATCATCGCAAGCATGTGCGGCTTGCTCTCACTCTCAACGGCGCTCATCCAGCCGTTATTGCACTCTTGGCACACGCACTTGATTCGCACTTCAGGGTCGTCTACCCATTTGGCGAAGGTTTTTCCGAACTTAATGTGTATGGGCTCGACAGGTTTAAGGTCTTCTAGAATCCAGTCCGACCAAAGATGCTCCGCGCTATCAACTGGATTTGGGCAGAACAGACACTTTCTGGGCATTCTCAGCCCAGAATAACACTTAGTGCTTTGCTTTCTTTCACGACCGTAGCGTGTTTGATTCCTCGCAGAGTAATTGACGCAATATCGCGACCTCACTCGCTGAGAACTAGAATCTCCCTCCGCTTTCAGATAATCCGCAGAAACTTCTTCGCCTGCGCAACTTCGGGAAAGAGGTTTTCTTCCGCTAGAAACTCCCGCGAGTGCACACATCTCCGGCTCCCCTTTAACTTGACTGGGTGCTTGAGGTGCAGCATCTCGTGGAACAGGATGTACTCGACCGCGTAGCGCGGCACACGGGGGTGGTCGAAGACTTGGCTGATGACGATGGCATTGTGGGCGGGGTCGTAGTGGCCGAGGCTGCTGCGGGCGGGGTTCTGGCTCCAGGTGAGCTGCGGGCGTCCGAGGAGTCCGTGAAAAAAGCGGCGGTTGAGGTCATCGAAGATTTCTTCCAGATGGTAGTGGTGGCCGCGGGCGGAGCGGATGTGCTTGCGTCCGCGCATTTGGCGAACCAGGCGGGCTTTGGCGGTGACCTCGTGGCCGGCTACATAACGCCGGTAGCGGGCGCTGTGCGTGCGATCCACCGGCTTGCGATAGAGCTTGGCGAGCAGGATGTGGGCGATGGCTTGCAGTACGGGTTCGGGCGCGGCTTCCAGCAGGTCGGAGAGGCGGATGTAGAGTTCTCCCTGCCTCATGCGGATGGTGTTGTTGATGGAGACGAAGGGATAGAAACGAACGTGCATGGGCGGCGCGGTGGTTTGCGGACGAAGTTCGCGATAGGCTTCGTCGAAAATTTCCCTTAGCTTTGCTGACACGTTGAAGGAAGAGTAGCAGAGCCAGATGACAGCCGTCAGCTATCGGCTCTGGCAGGAGAGTGCGAAACTCAGACACTTCCTGGAGTGTCACAAGACTCGATCGGATTGGCGATGAACTCCACGTAGCGCCGGAGTTCCGCGACCGACGATTCGGACAATAACGGGAAGGGAATTGCCCGGCAGCCTGCGGGAAGCAGGGCAGCCGTCACGGTGTCGCACACTACCGCCGCGGTCTGCGGCAGGCCGCGCTGCCAGTTGGTTTTGCGAGCATCCCGAAAGACGAGGGCGTCGGGATGGAAGCCGGCGGCATTCAAGATGGTGCGCGCCAGGGTCAGGAAATTCGGCCAGCCGGATGCAACGCCGATCAGTGCGCCGGACGGAACCGGCAGCCATCCTGCAAGCGAAGTGGTGACGGAGCGGACCTGCAGGGTGAGCACGTCCGTGCCTTCTGGCAGCGCCTCGCGCACGGCTGCGACGCGATTTGGAAGTGCCACTGGAATTGCGCCGTCTGGAGTCTTTGGACAGTCTTGCAGGCCACAACTCTCCACTGGAAAGGTCGCGGCTTGCGCGATCTCAGCCGTCAGGATTCGTCGCAGCTCCTGATCGGGCTCGATCAATAAGAAATGATCGGGCGGTTGCAGTTCCAGCCACTGCCGCAGACGGGAACGCACGGTGCTGAGAGGAGTGCCGAGTTCGCGCGCCGACTGGAAGAGGCTGGCAATCAACTGATCAAGCGCGAGCGCCGGCGAGGCAGACAGTTCCGGTTTATGGCTGCGGACATAGACTCCGCTGCCATGTCGAAACTCAACCCATCGTTCCCGTTCGAGTTGGCGGTACCCGGCGCTGACGGTGTTGGGATGAAGTCGAAAGCGCCGCGCTAGCTCTCGGGTGCTGGGCAAACGCTGACCGGGTGCCAGGTCGTCGCTGAGGATCCCGAGAATGACCTGGGTTACGATTTGTTCGCGGACGGTGACTTCGCCGCTGCGGGCGAACCAGAGTTGCATGACGCAATATCTTAGCTGAGATCGCCGAAAGCCAAAACGCTAACCACGGTGCTAAGTGTGGCAAGGAACTTTGCATCGACCGCAATCGTCCTATTTCTTCTTCTTGTGTTTCATGTATTCCTCGACTTCGGCTACGGTTTTGCGGTGGTCTTCGGCGCTGGTGTCCACAGTGTCGAGGGCGTCGGTCAGCACGAATTCGTATTGGCCGGCTTCGGCAGCCTTGGTGTTCGCGGAATTTTTTAGGGCGCGCAGCCGGGATTGAAATTCGGTGTCGGCCTCGATGATCGCCTTCAACGGCTTACGGATATCGTCCTTGCGGCCCACGTACATGTCGATGTTGTCGTTGAGTTCGTTATAGACGGCGAGAAAGTCTTCCAGCATATCGTGAGTCTGGCGGCCACGCTCGGCCGTCTTGGGGTCACCGCGCATTTGCTCAAGCTTAGCCATGCGATCCCTGGAAAACTTCACGTAAAGCTTTAAGCGCGTGTCGGGATCGAGCATGGCATCGCGGAGCTGGTCAACTTCCAGCGGATCAAGAGGATCGTGGCGGCGCTGCGCCCAAACCGGAAGAAAGAACTGCAGCGCCAGCAGCGCCGCCAGGCCGAGGATGGTCTGTCGGCGGTGTCTGCCGGGCTTCACTTCTTCTCCCTTTTTTCGTCTTTCGCAAACATTTCCTTGAGCAGAGAGCTGCGGACGTCTTCGAGGCGGCGGATCGCCTGTTCGACCAGGGGCTGGTCCTCGTAGAAGAGATTGTGTTTGATGTCGTGCAGCTTCTCCGCCATCTTGCGGACATCAATCTCGACATTCTTAAGGCGTTTCTTGACTTGCAGGGCGGCGTCGCGCGATTTTTCGGAGTAGGTAACGATGTCTTCGACGGCGGCGCGAGCTTCAACGGTCTTGCCGTCGTTGTAAAGCTTGTCGGCATTGCGAAGCTGCTGCTGTGCGATCCGGATGCCCAGTTCAGAGCGGTCTTCGGGACGCGCTTTCTCAAAGCGCAGTTTTAGTTCGTCTACGGATTCGTCCTTGGCGGCAGCGCACAAGACGAGGCCAAAGGTGATAAGAAATATCGAAATGGTCAGGCGGCGCATAGTGGTCAACGTTTCTTCGGCTCTATGGCGATCAGGCGGTGCGTAGCTTGCCACTCCTGATCGGGATTCTTCCCTTTATCGGAATCCAGAAACTGATGATAATCGAGCGCGGCGTTTTTGTAGTCGCGCAAATGATCATAAGCGGAGGCGCGAAGAAAATAACAGACCGCGGGCAGCTCCGCATTGAGCAGGGTGCGGCCGTTCAGGGCTCTGATCGTGAGTTCATAGTTCTTGTTTTCGCTCGCCGCAAAGGCCAGATCGACGTAGACCTCGGGCCAGTCGCGTTTCAGCCGCAGCGCAGTCAGAAATTCCTGCTGCGCTTCGAGGAACTTTTTCTGGCGCAGCAAGGCCTGTCCCAGGCCGCGATGGAATTCGGCGTTGTTCGGGTGGGCGGCTAGTAGTGTGCGATATGCGGCCTCGGCTAGTTCGTTTTTTCCAGCAGTCGCATAAAGGTCAGCCAGTTCACGCTGCGCGTCGGCGTCGGCGGGGGCCAGCTTTAGCGCGGATTGCATCTCTACTATGGCGTCGTCCTTCTTATCCTCCGTTGCAAGCACCCGCCCCAGTTGAAGATGGATGGCGGCGTCATCGGGTCGTTCGACGGCCATGCGGCGCAGCAGGGGCTCGGCATCGCCTAGGCGTCCGGACTTCATGTAGATGTTGGTGAGGCCGATGGCCGCCTCGGCGATCTGCGGGTCATTATTATGCAGGTCGGGATTATGGAGATCAGTGTTCTGCGGATTGGCGGAGTGCGAGTCGAGCGCCAGGGCTTGCTTGTATTCGGCTTCGGCGTCGGAGAACTCTTTTTGCCGCTCATGCAGCAGGCCGGCGGAGAGATGAGGCTCCGGATCCTTCGGCGTGAGTTCAGATGCCTTGCGGTAGGCTACGAAGGCGTCCTCCGGCTTTTTATTTTCGAGCAGATGCGCCAACGCGAGCCAGGCCCGGGCTTGACCTTCTTCTATGTGCGCGGTGGGTTTTAGAGTAGTGGCCGCGCGCAGGAATTCCTCGGCCTCGGGATTGTTGGCGCGGACCAGCATCAGTCCCAGATTGAGGTTCGATTCAAAAACGTCGGGCTTGGCGGCAACCGATTTACGATACGCGGCGATCGATTCGTCGGCGCGGTTCAGGGCATTGAGCGCGAATCCGAGATCGAACCACGCCTGGTAATTCTTGGGATCCTTGTCCAGAGCCTTTTTCAGCAGTGTTTCTGCGGCGGCGAAATCATTTTTCTGGATGGCGTCTTCAGCCTGCGCGATTTCGGGCGGCTGGTCGTCGATGCGCTCCTTGTAATGGCGGACGGTGGTGTGCGTTTGGGCGAAGGCGCAGGCGGTCACGATGATCAGCAGAATCGCGTTGATGAGCGTGCGCTTCATACGTGGACTGTCATTGGAGCCGGGCTCGGACGCCTGGCGCTCCATCATCAACGATTATTTTACCGATCGACATGTTGCGTGGTGCTACCGTTTAAGACCTGTTTCAGATAGTAACCAGTGTAAGAGTCCTTCAGTTCCGCGATCGCTTCCGGTGGCCCCGAGCCGACCAGGTTTCCACCGCGGTCACCGCCTTCTGGGCCCAGGTCGATGACCCAGTCGGCGGTCTTGATGACTTCGAGATTGTGTTCGATGACTACGATGGAGCCTCCGGCATCGATGAGACGGCGGAAAGCG
>CAVZUP010000138.1:0-32557 GCA_963778255.1 uncultured Acidobacteriaceae bacterium | reverse complement strand
ACCAATTGCTACCTCGACCACCAAGCTGTTGGAATTCCACTGCGGAGCAAGCTCGACGCCGTGAGCGGCAAACGCCGAGTCGATGGCCAGAGAGGCGGTTCCGGAGAGCGTTCCATCCCAGGTGAGAACCCAGCAATACTAACCGAACCAGTAGGTTACAAAAAGGTTACGTATTGCTCGCCACATTCCGATGCACAAGATCAAGGAGCAGGTGGAAAAAGAAAACGAGTGGTGCGACGAGGCTCCGTTCTACACGCTGGGGCCGCTGGTCACCGACATCGCTCCCGGCTACGACCACATCACGTCCGCTATTGGAGCGGCGATGATCGGCTGGTACGGCGCTTCGATGCTCTGCTACGTAACGCCGAAAGAACATCTTGGCCTGCCCAACGAAAAAGATGTAAAGGATGGAATCATCGCCTACAAAATCGCCGCCCACGCCGCCGACGTAGCCCGCCAGCGTCCCGGAGCCCGCGACCGCGACGACGCTCTGAGCTATGCCCGCTACAAGTTCGATTGGGAAAAACAGTTCGAACTTTCGCTCGATCCCGAGACGGCGCGCTCCATGCACGACGAAACCCTGCCGCAGGAGCAATACAAGTCTGCCGCCTTCTGCTCCATGTGCGGACCGAAGTTCTGCTCGATGAATTACTCCAGCAAAGTGGACGAATATAACAAGCAAGTGCACGGGCTGGAGAAGAAAGATTACTCGGAGCTGGTGGAGAAGCTGGTTACGATCAAGTAAGCACAGTTGCCAGTTCCCAGTTCTCTCCAGCACTGGGCGAGGTATCTGGGCGGATCAGCGATTGCCGGTTGTTTGTATTTACCCTATCTAGATGTCGGCCACCCGCCGAAAATCCTTTTTGGAGGGCATCTTGCACGTCCTGCGGCCAAGGCAACCAGCCGCGCTCGTCAGTTCTTCATCTTTTCCGTTCTGAACCTCTCTGCCGCATGACGAGTAGCAATTTGGAATCGTCCTTTCCATTCGCCTCGTCCAGCACATACTGCATCGCATCTCGGAGCAAGACTTTGCGATTCCGCCAGTCTTTGTAAAACTCGTCAACTCCATCGACGATCTGCGCCACCGTCTCCCCAGAGGCCAGCTTTGACAATCGTGGGTCATCAATCTTCGTCCCGATAGCCTCTGCGGCTTCGTTGATTCCGTGGTTGCGACCGTCGACGAAGCCGAAGACGTACGATAACTTCACGTCTTGGTTCTTTGGTTTCCAAAAATCCCCTTCGAAATCAGTCTGCGCATTTAGAGGCAGGCACAGGAGTAGCAACGACATGGCGAATAAAGGCAGTTCGTGAAGTTTCATTGTGACCTCCGCTCCAAAAACGGTCCGGTGAGTAGCGCTACTTACGCGGGCCACGTTTTCGGGCAGGTTGCCGGGGTGCCTTATAGACTGGGTGCCGGGTGGGCCCAAAGAAATCACCCGTATTGCTTCGCTTGGGCCGTCGTGTCGTGCTAGTCTAAGCCCATGGCAAAGTCGAAACAGTGCGACCTGGAAAATCCCGCACCCGTTGTCGACGATGAAGACGAGGAAACCCTCGCTGCCATCGACGAAGGTACGCGGGACGCGGAAGCCGGTCGCACGGTTCCTGCAGAAGAAGTTCGACGTCTCTTACCCAAGTGGACTACCGCCTCCTCTACACGCAAAAGGCACTAGACGAGCTCGCTGGCATCATCGGCCACATTGCTGAAGATGACGCGGAGGCTGCTTCTCATTTTGGGAGTTCGCTGATCGAGCACATCGAACTGCTCGTCCGTTTTCCGCGCATCGGTGGTTTGATTCGAAAGCGAGCGCAGATTCGCAAACTGCTGCACAGCCCGTATCTCGTCTACTATCACGTCAGCGAAAGTAAGCGCGAGATAGAAGTTCTTCACCTACGTCACGGAGCGCGGAAGCCGCCAACATCCGAGCTGCGCTCGAAGCGCGGCTGAGATGTGGGGATGACCCAGCCGGGTGCCGCACTTCTCGCGCTTTTCGAGAAGTGGGCTTCTCCGCGGCCGACTCCGCCACCCGCTGAATCCCCAACGAGGCGGCGAGAATGTCTTGTAATACACCATAATACATGTTACTATTCATGTATTATGACTACCTCCGAAAAAACCATCAGCTTCCGCGCCGTCGCCGAAAAGATCGATACGCTTGATTCGCTGGCTGCCGCGCAGGACCGTTCCCGCAGCTATCTCATCAACGAGGCCATCTCCAACTACATCGAGCTGCACGCCTACCAGGACGCGCTCGTCCGCAAGGGTCTGGAAGAAATGCGGAAAGGCCGCGTCGTAAACCACGCGGAGGTCGTAAATCGGCTCAAGAAGACGGGGCGCGCCAGTCGGGCGTCGAGCAGATTGTCCAGCCGATCATCGAGCCGGACATCCAGCAGATCGTCCAGCCGATGACTCGGCCGTTTTCCGGATTAACTCTCGAATGGACCGAGCAGGCGACCCGGCAGCTCGATCAGGCCCACGATTACATCGCCCTCGCAAACAGCGAAGAGGTTGCCGACCGGATCACGACGCGGATTGTTTCCACCACTCAACAGCTCGTCGCCTTCCCCATGTCGGGCCGAACAGGACGGGTTCCTGGTACTCGTGAGCTGGTTATTCCGAACACTCCCTTTATCGCAGCCTACGCCATCGATCATGACCGCATCGTGGTCCTGGCCATCTACCACGGCGCGCAACGATGGCCAGATGTCTTCTAAGCGTCAATTTTTCATCACAATGAGCTTGGGGAAAAGTCCGGAGCGCGGAACCCCGCTCCGCGCTCCGGCACCGTCAGCCAGGAGACCGAGCTGCGGTGAACTTGTGATCCGCGAAACGTGCGCTCGAGGTTGGAGTGCGAAGAGTTCGCGGCTTGGCCATCTCCGGAGCGCATTTCCATCCGCGCTCCGGAGTTAAAGACTTGGCGTCTCTCGCGATCGATTCGTGCTCAGTCGACCGTAAACGTCTTGGCTGCGCTCGTGCCGCCTCCAGGAGCGGGGTTCACGACCGTAACCTTGAAGCTGCCAGCTTTCGCAATGTCGGCAGCGTTGATGGTGGCTGTGACTTCGGTCGCGCTCACATACGTCGTGGCCCGAGCAGATCCGGCCCAATCCACCACCGAGGTACTGACAAATCCGGTGCCGTTGACGGTGAGTGGGAATCCGGCGCCGCCGTGGGTCGCGCTGGAGGGCACGAGCGACGTAATGGTTGGCTTCGGGTTGACCGCGATCAGCTGCACGGTTTGCGTGCCGGCCGAGTCAGTGACGGTGAGCGTTCCGGTCTGGGCTCCGAGGACCGAAGGTTTGAATTTCACCGTGATGGTGCACTCAAAGCCGGCCTTCTGGCTCTTTCCGCAGTTGTGCGTGGCGGTGAAGTCGCCCGTTCCGCTAGCCGTCGTAATGCCGTCGATGGTCAGTGTAGTTGTCTGATCGTTGGTGAGCAGGACCGTGAGCGACTTGCTGGGGCCGACCGCGACGCTGCCAAAGTTGAGGCTGAGCGGCGAGAGGCTCACCGGCTGGGTGGCGTTGAACATCACAGTGGCGTAAGTGACGTAATCACCGATGGCAAAGTTGTCGGCATTCAGCACGGCGATGTCCGGCGTGCCGTCGCCGTTGAAGTCGGCAACTACCGCACCGCGACTGGTCGGGCCGACATAAAACCCGCCCTTCGACACCTCTGTTTCAGCCCCGCTCACCCACTCATACTCCGACTCGCCGAGGCGGGCAAACGTGCCGTCCCCATTGCCTTCGAGTAATACCGGACCGTATGGATCCTTGCCACCGTTCTCCAGCATGGGAATGAACGCGTCCAGCTTGCCATCGCCGTTGAAGTCGGCGATCACCGGATATTGCGGGTAGTCTCCGGCTGTGCAGGTAAGCGGTCCAGGAGTAAACGTGCCGTCGCCTTTGCCTTCCAGAACAATGTAGGCGGCAGAGCCGTGCCAACCTGAGCAGGGCCCCTCGACGGTGACCAGCAAATCCGTATTGCCGTCGTGATTGAAGTCGCCGGCGGCGAGCGTGTTGGTGTAGCTGACCGTCGAGGCAGTAACCGTGATCGGCGCCTGGAACGTGCCGTCACCATTGCCCAGCAGGATATACACATTACCGCTGTAGTTGCCCGGATAATAGGATGCGGCCGCGATGTCTAACTTTCCATCGCCGTTGAAATCGGCAATGGCCAGCGCATTCAGATGGGGGCTGAGCGCGGCCACACTGGTGATCACATTGGCCGTGCCGAAGGTGCCTTTGCCTTTATTGAGCAGAATGCTGATCGTCCCGTCCGCGTTGGAAATGACCATGTCCGGTTTGCCATCACCGTTCAGGTCTTCCAGGAACACATCGTAGGACTGAGCCGTCGAACCGGTCGAGTAATAGACGGGTTTGGTTGAGAACTTGCCGGTGCCCAGACCGGTGAGGACCGCGACCTGGTTGTTTGGGCATCCGGAACTGCTGTTGTTACCGACGGTCGCCACGATATCGGCTTTACCATCGCCGTTCACGTCGCCCGTGGCGATCCACTCCGTCCACTCGTAGCAACCGACCGGGGCCACCGGCACGAAGGTCGGCGCTCCCAAGGCTCCATGCGAACTTCCCAGCATGACTTCGAACCCGGGCTGGGTCAGGTTGCTGCTTCGCGCACCCGAGTACGCCAGATCCGGGAAACCGTCGCCGTTGAAATCGGCGGTGACCAGGTTGAAGCCAAAGCCGTTGTCATTCCACCCGTAAGCCGCATTGGTCTGAAAGGTGCCATCGCTGCGGCCCAGGATCACCTGGCCGTCCCAAGTTTCGCTTTCCAGCGGTTTAAAGATGTCGAGTACGCCGTCGCCATTGAAGTCGGCGAGAATCATGTTGTCCGGCGCTTGGTCCCAATAGGGCACCGGGTAGACTGGCCCGGCGGTGAAGGTGCCGTTGCCTTTCCCATAGAATGTCCAGATTTCGCCCACCCCATCGGAGACTACGAGGTCCAGTTTCTTGTCGCCGTTGATGTCCGCCATGCTCACCAGCCACGAGTAACCTGTCGGCGGGGCTTGGGCGACGGACCCTTTCAGCGCAAACTTGCCGCCACCCTGGTTCAGGTAGAGCACGAGATTGCCATAGCGATAAGTGGTCGTCACAATGTCGTTCTTCTTGTCGCCGTTGACGTCGCCAATCGCGATGCCAATTTCGCTTGGGTTGTTGAGACCGTTGTCATAGTAGGTGGCGGTTCCGAACGTGCCGTCGCCGTTGTTCAGCAGCACGACCATTCCGTTGCTCTGGGTAACCGCGATGTCGGGCTTGCCATCGCCAGTCAGATCGCCTACCGCCATGCCATAGGCGTTGACGTTGCTCGGATGAATCGGATCAAGGGTGGAATACTGCACGCCGGTCTGGAAGGTTCCGTCGCCATTGCCGCGAAAGATGTAGACGCACGGGAAGGCATTGTTGATGCTGTAGGGAGCCAGCGCGGCTATGTCCAGTTTGCCGTCGCCGTTGAAGTCGGCCACATAGAGGCTGTTCGTAGTCGGCGCCCAGCCACCGCTGTTGGGAGCGGGATAGGTAGAGCTGTAAGTGAAAGTTCCGTCGCCATTGCCCAGAAAGATCATGATTCCGTTGATCCACGGCGACGAGTAGATGCCCCACACGGCAACGTCGAGCTTGCCGTCGCCATTGAAGTCACCGACGGCAATGGCGTAAGGTACCTGGCCTTGGAGAGAAAAAGAGTTCAGGATCGGGGCTTGGAACGTGCCGTCGCCGTTGCCGGAGGCCACGTCAATTTCCCAATTCCCGCCCATGAGGGAGACGACGTCGAGTTTGCCGTCGCCGTTGAAGTCGCCCACGGCGGCGGCCTGAACGCCCGATAGATTGCCGTAGTCGGCGATACCGTTGATTTCGAAGGTTGAGGGATACGGGAAAAAAGCGGGAGGATGGTTTTGCGCCTGCGCCGGACGAACTGCTCCGGCAAGGAAAAGTGCGAGCATGGTGAACGCGATTACTGCCATGCTGGACTTTTTAACCTGGAAGCGAATGCAATTCATGGGTCGTCTCCTTAGTAATTGAAAAGATGAAGTCCTATGCTTCTTCTGTTTCTTCGGGGGAATTGCGCCGGAAGGCTCCGCAGTCTCCGACCGAGGAGCAGCGGAGTCAGTCCGCGCACGGAGCTGACTTTCCATGAAATGCGGGCTGTCGTCAATGCTCTGGCAATAACGCGTTGGTAGCATCTATCTATCGCGCTAAGCTTTGTGCGTACAATGACGTACGCGGAGTTCTCGTCTGGAATATCAGGGCTCGGGAGCACCCTGCGAGCGAGGATTCGGGCTGAAGTTTGTTGTTCCTGCCGGTTCCTGATGGATGTAAACTAAATTCTCCCCCTGAGAGATCCATCGTATGGGTCCCAGTAACGGGTTGAAGTGTGTGTCGGATGGCGTAGTTCGCTTTGGTGTGTTCGAGGACGATCTGCGCTCCGGTGAACTGCGCAAGAACGGGGTGAAGGTCAAGATCCAGGACCTTCCCTTCCGCGCCCTGAACCTGCTGCTCAGCCACCCCCACGAAGTCGTCAGCCGCGAGGAATTCCGCCAGGCCTTGTGGCCCGACGACGTCTTTGTCGATTTTGACAGCGGAATCAGCAACGCCATTAAGCGGCTGCGCGATGCCCTGGGCGACTCCGCCGACAACCCTATATTTATCGAGACGGTCGACCGCCACGGTTATCGCTGGATCGCACCGGTCGAATCCAGTGACCAGCTTGCCGCACCGCCTCGACCCCAGGCCTCGGTACGCTGGAAGCTCGTCTTTGCACTTCCTGTGCTAGCGCTGCTGTTTGCGGTATGGATTTCGCGCCCCGGCTACCGCTCGGCAAAAGCGGGATCGAAAGCGCAACCAAGCTCTTCTACTTTGTCCAGTGCAGGCTTGCCGCAGCACGCCGCCAACCGCGAAGCCGAGGACTTCTACCTCAAGGGCCGTTACTACTGGGAGAAGCGCACCCCCGACAGCCTGAACAAAGCGGTCGATTCGTTTACTCAGGCCCTCATCCACGACCCCAGCTACGCTCCCGCCTATGTCGGACTCGCCGACTGCTATAACCTGCTGCGCGAATACACGGTGATGCCGGCCTCCGAGGCCTTCCCACGCGCGCTGGCGGCGGCAAGAAAAGCGGTCGAACTCGCCCCCGAGTCCTCCGAAGCGCATGCCTCTCTTGCCTTCGTCTCTTTTTTCGGGATGTTGGACGCGAGCACCGCTGGCCGGGAATTCCAACTCGCGCTCGCGCTGAATCCCAACAACGTCATCGCCCATCACTGGTACGCGACTTACCTTCAGTGCCTCCGCCGATATCCCGAGTCGTTGGCGGAAATCGAGCGCGCCCAGGCGCTCGAACCGGCGTCGAAATCCATTCTGGCGGATAAAGGCAACATTCTTTTCAACGCCGGCCGGCAGCAGGACGCCATCGCCCTGCTTAAGCAGATGGAAGAAAACGAGCCCGACTTTATTTCTCCCCACCGCTACCTGAGAGAGATTTACCTGCTGACGGCGGACTATCCTCATTACCTGGTCGAAGCCAGAAGCGAAGCCGTTCTGATGCACGACAACTCAGCTCTCGCCGTTGTTGAGGCAACCGAAAGAGGCTTTGCCGCCGGAGGTGGGAAAAGCCTGCTCGAAAGCCTTCGCCGGCAACAAACCAGGCTCTATGAGCGCGGCCTGTTGTCGTCGTACTTCCTCGCGCAAACGTACTCGCTCCAGGGGAACAAGCAAGAAGCTCTCCGCTATCTGAAGACCGCTCACGATCAGCACGCCGACAGCATGGCACCATTAGAAACCGATCACGCCTTCGACAACCTGCACGGCGAGGCTGCGTTCCGGCAGTTACTCGCCGACGTTGGCCTTCCGCCGCTTACGTAGATCGGAGGGGAATGCAGGTACCGGCCGACTCCATCGGCGGAATACGACCTCTTCATCTTCATCAAACCTCTTCATTGAACGTGGGACCAGCAGCGAAATAAGCATAGAATGGCGGGTTGTCTACCAAGTCAAAAGGAGATTCCCCTTCCAATGGCACGGCACGACGAACTACTGGAAGAATTTGAGGCCTACGGCCGCTCAGCGGCTGGGGCAAAATCTGTTGCTCTCATGCAGCGTATTTCCGAGCGCCTTCACGAAGAGATGGCGCGCTATAACTGGGTTGGCTTTTATCTCATGGACGTTCCAGCTTTTGACGCTCTGGTCCTCGGACCTTATGTCGGCAGCTTTGCACCCACTGTGCGTATTCCGCTCGACAAAGGATTGTGCGGAGCGGCGGCCACATCGGGGCAGACCGTGGCCATCAATAATGTCGCGGCCGATCCTCGTTACCTCGGGTCAGATCTTGTGAAGTCCAACATTGTGGTGCCGATTTTCGTGAAGAAGCGCGTGCTGGCGGAGCTGTGCATCGAGAGCTACTTCGCGGACGCCTTCAACGCACTCGAGCAGAGATTCATCGAATCCTGCGCCGCTCTGGTCGGTCGGCACATGGAAAAAGAGGCGCTGGCCGCGGTGGAGTAGACGCACTTACCTTCGAAAATCGGCAGCGCCGTTCCACACCAGCTGTACGGCAATGGCGAGGATGAGGAATCCGAAGATACGGTTAATGGCTCCCATGGTGCCGGGACCCAGCCGCTTGACGAACGGACCTCCGAGGACGAGCAAGAGATAAACAGTAAGGCCGAGCGCCACAATCCCAATCACCATGCCCAGGTACGCAAGAAAGTGATCGGCGTGCGCGGCGAGTCCCATGACGACGCCGATTGAGCCCGGCCCCGACAGCATCGGCATGGCCATGGGCGTGAGCGAAATATCAGGCTTGGTCTGCGCTTCGCTGCTCTCTGCCATCGTCATGCGACTGGTTCCGGTCACCATTCCCCAAGCCGTATTCGCCACGATCAGGCCGCCCGCAATTTTCAATACTGGCAGCGAAATCCCGAAAAAGTTCAGGACGAACCGGCCGAGGAGCATGAAGACGACCAGGATTGCAATGACATCGACGGCAATCTTCAACGCGGTATAACGGCGCTCTTCCGGTGCATAGCCGGCGGTAAGACTGAAGAACATGGGAACGCCGCCGAGCGGGTTGACGATAGGGAAAAGCGCGAGGAAGGTCGCTGTTGCCGCGGTGGGCAAGTCGTGCAACACGTGCTCAATGGCTAATTGCGCGTTCATCATCTCTCTCATCGGGTGGTCGGATGACCAAAAGCCGCTGGAATATAAGGTTTCAATCACCAGATGGCCCGATCATCCGATGACCCGATCGTTCTAGCGGTATTGCTCCAGAACCGCAACCGCCCGGTTCAAAGCAGCCGCCAACGTTGCAATCTGTTGTTCGGTGCGGTGAAGGTCGCCCCGGTCAATCGCCTCGTTCACTCCGGGAATCACGACGGCAGCGTAGCCGGTGTATTGTCCCGGAGCGTAAATGGCGTGGTGAAACCAGGGACGATTGGGCAGGCCTTCGGGAATCAAGAGCGCCCGCTCGGCTTCGCGAAGTTTGGCGTTGATGCGCTCTGGCGCTCCGGGAAATTTTCGTTGCTTTTGCAGCATTTTGGCGCCCGCTTCCTGCAGATGGCGAGCGCCTTCGACGGCAGCGGAAAAGTCGGGCGCTTTGTCTCCGAAACGGTCTTTGCTTTTGTATTTGGCGCTTTCGAGGTAGACGAGAATTTCCTTTCCGTAGTTCTCGTAATCGTAAGGAAGCACGTCGGCGTTCGACATGCGCACCATTTCCAGGCCGTAAACGCGGGCCATCTGCTGCTCGTAGAGGAAGTCGGGATCGCCGAATTTCTTGAACCAGGCGAAGTTATCGAACACCGAGTGATACACGCCATAATCGCCGCTCGAACTGATATCGGTGGAAGGCACTCCCAGATGCTGCAGGAACACCGTGTAATCGGAGCCGCTGCCGAGATCGCCCACCGGTACATCGCTTTGAGTTGCGTTCGGCGGGGGACGGAAGGTGGCTGTTTCCTGCGCACGGTTGCTCTCGGCGTTCGGCGCACTCGCCTTTTTCCACGCGTCGTATACGGTTCCGCCCTGGGGTGACGGGACCGCTTTTGCAATCTCGCGGATAAACTCTTTCAGCGTGGGCACGCCGGATGCTCCAAACTTCTTGCCGGCAACGGCCACGTCCATGTTGAAATAAGCGGCGGCATTCGCCAGCGCCTCGGCGTGATCTTCGCCCCACTCGGTGGAACCGATCAGGCCTTCTTCTTCGGCGTCCCAGCTTCCGATCACGATCGTGCGTTTCGGCTTCCAGCCGGATTTGAGCAGCTCACCGAGACCGTGCACCGCTTCCAGCATCGAGGCTGTGCCGCTGTTGGGATCGACCGCTCCATAGACCCAGGCATCGCGATGATTGCCCGCCACCACCCACTCATCGGGCGATGACGCTCCGCGAATCTTGCCGATGACATCCCAGATGGTGCGGAACTGATAATCCTGCTTGAGGTGCATCTTCACTTTCGCGGGGCCCGGTCCAACGTGGTAAGTGAACGGCAGCGCTCCCTGCCAGTCGCGGGGCGAAGGCGGACCGCCGAGGTGTTCGAGAATCGGCGAGGCATCGGCGTAAGAAAGCGGCGTCACGGGAATTTTGGCCAACTGCTCGGATTCGGCGGGAGACAAGCGCTTCGAATCCGGCAGAGTGGGAGTCGATGCCACTCCCGGCGTGGTTGGGTCGCCGGCAAACTGGAACATGAATCCGATTGATCCGCGCTGCACGCCGCTGGCCGGACGCCACGGACCTTTGGGATAAGCGTCGCCGCGGTAATAGCCATCATCTTTCGGGTCGGAATAGATGATGACTCCGGCCGCGCCGCGTTCCTGCGCCACGAACGCTTTTACGCCGCGAAAATTAACGCCGTAACGGACGATGACGATCTTGCCGCGCACATCGACGTTCATCTGCTTCAACTTGTCGAAATCTTCGGGGGAGCCGTAGTTCGCGTAGACGACTTCGGCCTCGGCGTCGCCCGATGGCGACATTCCGTTGTAAGGGGTCACGACGCGGGGATCGTCCTGAAACGGATCGCCGTCGACGTGCTCGCGGCGCGGACCATGCATCTCGACTCCCGGCGGCGCGGTCAAATCGACGCTAATCTCCGCCGGATAGTTCATCCACACTTTGTATTCGACGATTTCGGTGTCGAGTCCGGCGGCGCGAAATTTTTCCGCCACGTACTCGGCGGTCGCTTTGTCTTCGGGAGAGCCGGCGATGTGCGGAGCTTGCGTCAGAATGCGAAGGTGCTCTTCGGCTAGCTTCGGATCGGGCACGGCCATGAACCTATCTTCGACGGCGCGCTCGGCGGCAACATCGTGGAAACCGCTGATGGACCAGTTGTCGGGCTGATCTTTTTCCTTGCCAGCCTTATCAAACGCCTGCAGGTTCGAACCAAGAAGTACAAAGAAAAGAACCGCACCTGAGAGGAATTTCATGACGCTCCTTGTCGAACCAAGATTGTATCGCGGGGCGAGAGCGGCTTGCTGAACGCGTTACACTGAAGAGCGATGAGCAAGTCGCCAACGGCTCGTTTTTCCGATCGGGTGGAGAACTACGTCCGCTATCGTCCGGGATATCCGCCGGAAGTTCTCGACTTGCTTCGCACCGAATGCGGACTGCGGCCGTATCACATCGTCGCCGACATTGCCTCGGGCACCGGTGTGTTCACCCGCCTTCTCCTGGAAAACGGCAATTCTGTTTTTGCCGTCGAGCCCAACGCCGAAATGCGCGAGAGGGGAGCACATCAACTCGAAGGCTATCCGCGGGTGGTGTCGGTTGCCGGAACGGCTGAGGAGACGACTCTGCGCTCGGCTTCCGTTGACTTCGTAACCGCCGCGCAAGCGGCACACTGGTTCGATTTGCCACGCGCACGCGCCGAATTTGTTCGCATTCTGAAGCCGGGAGGATGGTGCGTGCTGCTATGGAATGAGCGCAATACCGCATCCACTCCTTTTCTGCGCGACTTTGAGCAGCTCCTGCTGACCTACGGCACCGACTATAAGGAAGTGCGCCATGAACGCACGACCGCCATGATCCATGAGTTTTTTCCGCCTGCGCTGTGCCAGAAGCGCATATTCAGCCTGCGCCAGCAATTCGATTACGAAGGCACTGCCGGACGGCTGTTGTCTTCTTCATACGCGCCGCTTGAAGGTCATCCCAGTAACGCGCCGATGATGGAGGAACTGCAGCGGATTTTTCACGCCCATGCAGTGGATGGCAAAGTCGAATTCGAATACAACACGCGCGTGTATTACGGACATTTGTGATTGGTGATTCTCATGCCTGATGCAAAATCGTTTCACATGTCTCCCGAGGAGTTCCGCCGCCAGGGCCACGCGGTTGTGGACTGGATTGCCGACTATCAAGCGCGCGTGGAAAGCTTCCCCGTTCTTTCGCGCGTGTCGCCGGGAGAAATTCGCTCGCAGTTGCCACCGAACGCGCCGACTCAGGGCGAAGCTTTCGAGCGGATTCTTGGCGACCTTGAACGCGTCATCCTTCCGGGAATCACGCACTGGCAATCGCCTAATTTTTTTGCCTACTTTCCGGCCAACGCCTCGGGACCGGCGATTCTTGGCGATCTCGTTTCCTCGGGACTGGGTGTGCAGGGCATGCTTTGGTCGACGAGTCCGGCGTGCACCGAACTGGAAACACATGTGCTCGATTGGCTGGTGCCCATGCTCGGTCTGCCGGAGAAGTTTCTTTCGACTGGCATGGGTGGCGGAGTGATTCAGGATACGGCGTCCAGTGCCTCGCTCTGCGCGCTGCTGGCGGCGCGCGAGCGCGCCACCCAGTTTGCGAGCAATCGCAAAGGGTGCGACGGACGACTGGTCGCCTACTGCTCCACGCAAACGCACTCTTCAGTCGAAAAGGCGATGAAGATCGCCGGCATGGGCTCGGATAACTTGCGCCACATCGAAGTGGACGCGAACTTCGCCATGCGGCCGGAAGCGCTGGTGCGCCAGATTGAATCTGATATCAAGGCTGGAGTGATTCCCTGCTTTGTCTGCGCCACAATCGGAACGACGTCTTCGGGCGCGATTGATCCCGTTCGCGAAATTGCTGGCATTTGCCGCAGCCACAATCTCTGGCTGCATGTGGATTCCGCCATGAGCGGCACGGCTGCGCTCTGCCCGGAATTCCGCTTCATCAACGATGGTGTGGAACTCGTCGACAGCTACACCTTTAATCCGCACAAATGGATGTTCACCAATTTCGATTGCAACTGTTTTTATGTGGCCGACCGGAAGCATCTGATCCAGACGCTTTCGATTCTGCCGGAGTACTTGCGCAATCAGGCTACGGAATCTGGCGCGGTTATCGATTATCGCGACTGGCACATCCAGTTGGGCCGCCGTTTTCGCTCGCTCAAGCTTTGGTTCGTAATCCGGCATTACGGGATCGAGGGCCTGCAGCACCACATCCGCGAGCACGTGCGCCTGGCACAGCAATTCGCCGCGTGGGTACGCGAGGACTCCCGCTTTGAACTCGCGGCGCCTGCCCTGCTCAATCTCGTCTGCTTCCGGCTGCGCGCGGGAGGGCGTGTCAATCAAGATCAGGCCAATCAAGACCGTGCCAATCAGATGCTGATGGACCGGCTGAATTCGAGCGGCGATCTCTACCTCACGCATACCAAGCTTGAGGGCAAGCTCACCCTTCGACTGTGTGTTGGCCAGACCAACACGCAGGCTCGCCATGTGGAGCGTGCCTGGCAGCGAATCCAGCAAGAGACTGGGAAGATCGAGAATTCCTGATACCGTGTCTGCTATGCCACGGGAGATTTCGGCGGGCGGGGTCGTGCTTCGGCAGATAGATGGAGTCTGGCACGTTGCCTTGATTGAACCGGAAAAGAGTGAGCCGGAGAAGAGCGAGCCGGGACAAAGCGAACCTCCGAAAGAGAATCCCAAGCCTGCTTCGAGGACCGCAAAGGCGCCGCGCAAGCGCAGCCGCGCCGTGTTCGCATTGCCCAAGGGTTTGGTGGATCCCGGCGAAAAACCTCAGGGGGCGGCGGTGCGGGAGGTGCGGGAAGAGACCGGCGTTGTGGCTGAACCGGTCGTCAGGCTGGCGGATAACAAGTATGTCTACGTCCGCAACTGGGGCGATGGCAAGCGGGTCTTCAAGATCGTGAGCTTCTACCTGATGCGCTATGTATCGGGAGAAATTGACGACCTCGAATCCGACATGCGAATCGAAGTCAAGCGGGCGCTCTGGGTGCCGCTGGCCGACGCAGCCAAGAAGCTTGCCTACAGCAACGAGCGCAAGGTGCTTCGCGAGGCGCAGGACTACCTGGAAACACAGGGGATCTCTGCTTAGGAAATTGCTCGATCGACCGCTTGCTTTTCTTCGGTGGTCAGCCTACGCGACGTGCCTTTTTTCAGGTCGCCCAGTTCCAGCGGTCCGATCGACACTCTGACCAGACGCAAAACTTGAATCTCCAGCGCTTCGAGCAGGCGGCGGATTTGCCGGTTTTTGCCTTCGTCCAGCGTAATCTCTAGCCAGCTGTTTTTATCGCCGTGCCGCAGCAGGCGAGCTGCTTTGGCGCGCAGATATTCCTCGCGCTCGCCAGTAACCGTGCACCCACCAGCAATTTTCTCGAGGAGACCAGCGTCCGCAACGCGGTCCACTTGCACGTGATATCTCTTTTCCAGGTGAGTCTCGGGCGCGGTGATTTTCGCTGCCCACTCCGAATCGTTGGTTAATAGCAGCAGGCCTTCGCTCGCCTTATCCAACCGGCCCACGGGACCGACCCAAGGCAGGCCGGGTTCGAGCAGATCGTAAACGGTTTTGCGGCCTTTTTCATCGGACGCGGTCGTCACCACACCGCGTGGCTTATTCAGCGCCAAATAGACTGGCTGCGCCTGGCCAAGCGGCGAACCGTCGACTTCAATCCGGTCGCCGACGCGGCCGTCAGCGTGGCCATTGGGGATTCGCACTGGGTTTTCTGGGTCCAGCGTAGTCCGCCCATTTTTGGTGACACGCCCGGCGCGGATCAAAATGCCTGCTTGAGAGCGCGAGCAATAGCCCATCTTGGAGAGCGCTCGCGCTAAGCCAATTCGTTTCTCAGTGCTCACATCCCTGGAGTTCACATCCCTGGACTAGAACGTATCGCGAACGATGGTGGCGACCTTCTTGGAGAAATCGTAAGTAGCGCGCAGATTTTCTCCCATGAAGCGCACCTTGCCCTGTACGTCACGATCGACCAGAGGCTGCCCGGCGTGATCCGTGATGTGGACATTCAGGGTCATCGAAGTCGATCCGGTGACGGTGGTCACTTCGCGTTTTCTCTGGCTGCCTTTGTTAAAGGATCGCGCGGTCGTGTGCAGCGTGATGAGGTCGGGTACGCTGGCCGCATCCTTGTCACCGCTGCGATAAACGTGCTGGAACTTGCCCGTCTTCTCGATCTGCGTGATCAGGCTTTCGTAAATGGCCATGCGGAATTCCGGCGGCATGGGCACGTCGCCCGGATCGGTGGGCTCGATCTGGATGGAAGAGGCGGATAACTTCTGCGCGCTTTTGGAATCGCCTGACTTTGGTTGCCCCATGAGCGAGCCGGCCATCATGAGGAGGGCGCAGACGAGGACGATGCCGAAAACGACTGCCGATCTAGTGTTGTGTTTCATGTAGTGTCCTCCTATTTATCGGCTGGCGCCGGTTCTGCGAGCGGAACGCTGGCTTTCGCGCCCATCGCGATGAGTTGCTTCTTGAACGGAGCGGCCTGGCCCTGAGCCAGCACAAACACAGCGCCACGATAACCACCGTTGGCGTTCTTGAATTCGAGCGTGAGGACGTCGACCTGGTGGGAAAACAAGCTCAAGACGCGTCCGCCGCCGTAAGGGATGGCCATAGTCGCGAGATGGGCCGCGCCGGTAATATCCTGCCGGCTATCTTCGTGAGTGGAGATATCGAGAATGGATGAGGCTTCCACCTCCTCCTTTTTCTTGCCGGCGGTAAACTGCAGCGAACTGCCGACCAGCGAAAGCGTGCCCACGGAATTGTTCTTGACGGTCTCGCCGCCGATCACGAGTTTGACGTCGGTTTGCACGACGCTCGGAGCGGCCGGAGATGTGCCTGCCGCCTGACCGCGCGCAGGCGCTGGGGAGAACATCAATGGAGCAGAGGCGGCCAGGAGGAAGAGCCCGCGCTTCCAAATGCGAGGCCTGGCTGCATGGAGATAATTCTTTGCGACGGAAACATCGACTATCAGGTCGTGCATGCGCATCGTTTTGTTCCTCCTGTGTGTTGGCGGAGCCAACGCGAAACATCCTGCGGTCCAGCTTCAGTTTCGAGCCGAACTGTCCTGCTCCGAAATGGTCGTGCGTGCTACCGCGTGTAGAGGCGGACTTTTATGCCCGTCTGCGAAAGGCGATTATTGTACACCGAATGGGCGTTTTGTCTGCTTGGGGCCACGGCCCATGTCAGAAAAGGGCTGGGAAGCGCGACATCTCAGGCCAAGCCGTCCAGTGCCCGGCCGAGATCCTCCCGCAGGTCGTTCACATCCTCGAGCCCAATATTCAGCCGCACGATGCGGTGGCCGTAATCGGGACGTCCGGGCGCGGCATGAAAATCGTAGGCAACCGCCAGGCTGGTAACGCCCGCCCAGCTATAGCCGATCTCGAACAACTCCAGTTTGTCCACGAATGCCTGGACCTGCGCTTTGCTGAACCGTGGGTGAAATACAATCGAGAACACGCCGGTTGAGCCGGTGAAGTCGCGCTTCCAGAACTCGTGGCCGGGGCAGGATGGAAGCGCCGGATGCAGCACGCGTTCAATCTCCGGACGCTCACTCAACCAGCGCGCCAGCGTCAGCGCCGCATCTTCAATGGTCTTGAGCCGCACCGCCAGGGTCTTGAGCCCACGCAGCGCCAGACTGCAATCGTCCGGAGAAGCGGCGCACCCGACGAGTTGATGCGTGGCGCCCAACTGCCGCCAAGCCGTCTTTTCCCGCGTGGTGATCGAGCCCAGCAATAAGTCGCTATGCCCGCCAGCATATTTCGTGAGCGCTTGCATGGTGACATCCACACCATGCGCGAACGCGTCAAAATACACGCCGGCCGACCAGGTGTTATCCATGACGACCATCGCTCCGGCACGATGGGCCGCTTCGGCGATCGCCGGGATATCCTGCACTTCCAGCGTGATTGAGCCGGGACTCTCGCACCACACCATCCGCGTGTTCTTGCGGAATAGAGGCTGAATTCCTGCGCCTGCCTCGGGAGCGTAGAACCCGACTTCCACACCAAATCGTCGCAGAACGTTTACTGCAAACTTGCGATTCGGCGTGTATACGCTCTCCGGGAGCAAAACGTGATCGCCCGCTTTCAGAAACGCGAGATTGATCAGCGAGATCGCGCACTGCCCTCCAGGAGTAATCAGGGTGCGGAATCCGCCCTCCAACTCGCAAATACGCACCGCCAGTTCTAGCGTGGTTGGAGTTCCATAAAGCCCGTAGGTGTATCCCACTTCGTATTGGTCCCAGTCATCGTTGACCGAGGCGGCATCGGGAAACAGTACCGTCGATGCGCGTTGCACGCCCACCGACAGAGATCGGAACCCTTCGGGGATCTTTGCATCGGAGTGAATCAGCTTGGTCTTCCAGTTCTTGGCCATACCCAAGAGTCTAGAGGAAACGACCAGCGGTTTGCCTCTGGGGCTCGCCCGTTTGCGGAGGTCAGGAATGGTACGCTCGAACCGCAGCTCGCGAGAATCTCACTGCACTACGACTTTGCCGGTCATCTTCGGGTGGATCGTGCAGTAGTAGGGATAGGTCCCCGCTTTCGTAAACGTGTAAGAAAACTTTTCGTCCGTATCCATCACCTTGGACTTGAATACACCCTCGGTGCTGACCGCGGTGTGGGGAATATCATCACGGTTGGTCCAGGTAACTTTGGTGCCGACAGCCACGGTGAGCGTTTGCGGCCCAAAACTGAAGTTGTCGATTTTCACCTCCGCCGGTGCTGGGGCGGTCTGGTCATTATTCGCCGCATTATTGGCCGCTTTGACGCTCGATGATCCTGCGAAAAACAACAGCATCGCAACAATCATCGGTGTTGCCGAAGCTACAGCCCACACATTTTTTCTCGTCATCTTTTGTTCCTCTCTTAATGCGATTTCTTGCGTAGTCTTCTTGCGTTGGAGCCGATCTTTCGCGATCTACCCAAGGGTCGAGTCCACGATCGCCAGGGAATGCTGGCGGCGGACGTAATTCACATTGGTAATCCCCAACAGTTTCCGCAGCTGTTCCGCCGGTACTTTCATCGGTCCTGGAGAATCTGCCTTGCCGGGCTGCGGCTGCGGAAAGGCCGTGGACATCGCGGTATGGAAGGTTAGGTCGCCTTCGACTTTTTGCATGGTCTGATGAATGTGGCCGTTCAGAACCGTCACCGAACCGAATTTCTTGAGGTAGGCCAATGCCTGCGCGCTGTCTTCCGTGCCCCAACCCCAATCCGGATACACCGACCACAGCGGTATGTGCGCAAAGACGACGATGGGCGTGCTGTGCTTCAAGTGCTTGACGTCTTTCTCCATCCATTCGAGCTGCTCGCCGCCCAACGAGCCGAGTCCGCCTGACTTCAGGTTCAGCACGTTCACCAGTCCGATGAAGTGCACGCCCTTGTGGTCGAAGCTGTACCATCCGGATCCCTGGGTGTTTTTGCCGTAGCGGTTGAGATACGACTTCCCGTTATCGTCGAGCACATCGTGTTCGCCGGGCACAAAGAAGATGGCCTTCGCGCTTGCGCTTTTCAAGACCTGATCGACGGTGTCGAATTGCTCCGGGCGAGAGAGGTGGCTGATGTCGCCGGTGTGCAGCAAGAATTCCGGCTGGTTGGGCAACGCGTTGATTTTATCCACCGCCGCCTGCAGGGTTGCCACCACATCCGGATTAGCCGGCTTGTTGAATCCCATGTGGCTGTCGCTGATCTGAACAAAGCTGAAGTCCGCGCCCTTGGCCGCACTTCCGTAACCCCTGGCGAAGGCGCGGGACACGGGAATGCCGCCGCTCATGGTCCAGACCAGCCCAGTGCCTGCCCAGGCCATGCACTTCAGAAATCCGCGACGGTCGATGCCATCGTTGTTGAGGTCTTGCATTCCCTGATCGATAAGATCTTGCCGTTTCTCGGTCACTTGCCCTCCGTGGTTTCCGTTCTGAGGTAATAACTGGCGCGGGCCGTTTTTATTCCATCGTTTTCATGGAACAACGGACTGCGCGGAGTTACGCGACTAACCAGGTCCGTTGACACCGCTGAGAAGGCCTCCCAAATGTCCGGTCAGCGCGACGATGCCTACGCTTGTCAATTCAATCGGCAGTCGGTAGTGCGGCAACGCCTCGGCGCGACCACGTGCTCGGAAGTGTATCCACCAGACCAGCCAGATCATCGCAGTTGAGACACAAGCGAGCGCCAGATGCATTAGCAGGATGCCCTTCAGTTTTTGCCCTTCGAGTTGGAACTGCCACGCGAGAATCCCCGTGGCGACAACAGGAAACGTCGAAATGGCCGCCACGAGCAAGTTGTAATAGGCAGCGTCCGCCAGGGCGCGACGCTTTGTCCACTGTGCTAGGAGGTCGAATGCCACCGCGGCAATGAACAGTGCGATTGGAAAATGGATCAGCACGACATGTTGCGCGTGCTTGGCCAAGATGACCGACTTGAGATCGAAAGGACTCATCATTGTGGTGCGATTGCGATTGCCATTTCCAAGGTGAATCCAGCGTGCTCCCTGGTTCGTCTTGTAGAACTGGCAGGGCCGGGTTTTATTCCACGGCAAATCTTTATGGAAATTGGCACGAACAATGGAATAAAAACGACGGTCCGCTGGTTTACTCTAATGAGCGTGCCGGAAGAGAGTCTGACATCGGGGTCGTTTGAGCAGCTCGCCATGCCCCATTTCGAGCGGCTCTATAACTTTGCCTGCTGGCTGACGCAGGACCGGCAAGACGCCGAGGATCTGGTGCAGGAAACTTATGCCAAGGCGCTGAAGGGATTCTCGTCGTTCCAGCCGGGCACGAATTTTCGCGCATGGATCTACAAAATTCTGCGGAATACTTTTCTGACCTCCCGCACCGGGCTGAAGGCGGCCGCGACTGTGCCACTCGATCTTGAGGGTGAAGAGGATAACTTGCCCGCAACCACGGAGACGCCAGAGAGCATTCTGCTGCAGCGCTCGGATGGACACCTTGTACAGCAGGCCATGGAGGAGCTGCCCGTCGCCCATCGCGAAGTGCTGCTATTGTGTGAAGTCGAAGAGATGTCATATCAGGAGATTTCCGCCACGCTTGGCATCCCGATAGGCACGGTGATGTCGCGTCTATCGCGTGCGCGAAAGGCTCTACGCGATGGCTTGCGGCAACAGTTTGAAAAAGAGTAGCTGAAGAAGGACGAAGTGAAAGAGTGTGGACCAAGGGTAATTATGGCGTGTGAGACTTGGAAGGCGAAACTCGACACGTACCTTGACGGTGAGCTTCCGGAGGAGGAGTTGCGCCCCTTCGACGCCCATGTGCGCAACTGCCCTTCTTGCGCGGCGGAGGTTCTGGCGCGCGTCCAGATGAAACGCGCGATTCAATCCGGTGGGAAGCGCTTTACGCCTAGCGCGGAGTTCCGGAAGCGGATGCAGCAGAGTATCGCGCCCAAACCACAACGGAGTTTCGGTTGGGTATGGAGGTTCGCCGCGGCAGCGGCCGTGGTTCTTGTGGCCGGGGCGTTGACCTCGATTTATGTGATGACCCGCTCCGCCAGAGACCAAGCTTCACGAAATCAGGTTCTCAGCGAGATCGCCGACTTGCACGTCGCTACGCTGGCCAGTTCGACGCCGGTGGATGTGATCTCCACCGACCGGCATACCGTCAAACCATGGTTCCAAGGCAGGATTCCGTTCGCGTTCAATTTGCCGGATCTTCAAAACTCCGAGTTCTCTCTGCTGGGAGGCCGGATGACCTATCTCGACCAAACGCCCGGCGCGCATCTGATCTACGATGTGCGCAAGCACCACATTTCTGTGTTCATATTTCAGGAACGATCCTTGAAACTGCCAGCCAGTCTGGGTGAGAACTCCGTCTCACCGAAGGAAATGCCGTTCAACGTGGAAACGTGGAGTCAAGGCGGCCTTCGTTATTTTGTGATCGGCGACGCTAGCGCCGCGGATGTCGATCGTCTTGCGAAATTATTAAAAGCCGCGTCATAGCTTCTGACTGTGATTGCCGGCTTCGTGGCGATGCAGAAATTCTTGCATACGGGCGGCGTTGCGGAAAGCTTCGGTGCCTCCACAGTCGGTGGCGGAGAAAGCGCCGCAGAGGTTGCCGTAGGCGAGGCAGGTCGGGAGATCCGCTCCCCGCAGAAATTGGTGAAGGAAGCCGGCGTCGAAACTGTCCCCTGCGCCCACCGCATCGACAACCGTTACCGGCACGACGGGTGCGCTGAATCGGCGGCCGCGCTGGATCGCAACGGCCCCGCTCTCACCCATTTTGACCACCACGGTTTCCACGATTTCCGCCAGACGCGATAGTGCCGTTTCCACGTTGTCGGCTCCGGAAATCTTCAGCGCTTCGCGCTGGTTCGGCAGCAGGATATCCACGTAAGGCAAAACCGCTTTGAGCACGCCGTCCCAGCGATCGTCGGGATCGTCGTTGGTGTCGAGCGAGGTGGTCAGGCCGGCGGATTTCATCCGGCGAAAAAGTTCGGGTACATGCGGCAGCAGTTCACGCTGCAAAAATAGCGACGACATATGCAAGTGGCGGGCTGATACCAGATAGTCAAAGTCGATATCTTCAATGCGCAATTCGGAAATCGTACCCGGATAAGTGAGGATGTGACGTTTGATTCCATGCGGCAGAATGAGCGTTACGCCGGACTTGGCGCCATGCGCGACGCGCGCCAAATCCACGCCCCGTTCCCGCAGGCGCTCCATCGCGAGAGTTCCGAATGAATCGTCTCCAATCTTGGTGACGAACCCCACACGAGTGCCCAGAGCGGCGAGATTATGCGCCATGATGGCGGACGAACTGCCGAGCGTGACGGTAAAACCGCTGGCCAGCAGTTCGCGTTCCGTCGGCATCTGCTCCGGCAAACCGTAGAGGATCAAGTCAAGATTGATCTCTCCGACGATCGCGATATCGAACTTGGTCATGAGCGAGCCTTCGACATTTTTCGTTAACTCCTAACAGGCTGGACCTAGTCCGCGAGTTCGACCACGCGCGTCAAGTTTCTCGGTGAGTCGGGATTCAGACCTTTCTTGATCCCGTTGTAAACCCCGTATAGTTGGCCCCAGATCACGAAGGCCGCAGGCCGCGCGTATTCGGGCGCCTGGAGACCAAGCTCGATGACGAAGTCGGCAGCGCGCCGAACCCGGTCATCGGCGCGATTCACAATCACCAGGGTGGCCGCGCCGAGAGCTTTCATTTCTTCGAGCAACTCGACTTCCGCCTCGGCCGATGTTTCCGACATAACGAACGTGATCAGCATCTCCGGACCGACGATCGATTTCGGACCGTGGCGAAACTCCAACGAGTGAAAGACCTGGGCCGCCGAGCACGAGGATTCGGTCACCTTCAACATGCACTCCGAGGCAATGCCGAACAGCGGGCCTTGCGCCAGAAAAACAAAATCCGAAAAATTGTGGGACTCGATGAATGAGCGCAGGCGCTGCGGATTCTCTTGCAAGAGAGGTTCGACCTGTTGCGGGAGTTCGAGCAATGCACGACGGAACTCATCGTTCTTAGAGACCACGGCTGCGAGGTATTGCAGCCCCAGCAGCATCGAGGTAAATGAACGCGTCATGACCGTGCTCTGTTCGTCGGCGTCGAAAAGTTTCAAGGTCACGCTGCATGCAGGCTCGAGCGGCTGGCCCTTGGCACAGGTGATGGCGATCGTGCGCAGATCGCAATCTTTCTCCAGCATTTGCGCGGCCCGAATTGCCTCGGACGTGCGGCCGGAGCGCGAAATCACCACAGGAACATAATCCCGTCCCTTGTGTAAAGTCAGACCTGGATACATCAGCAAATCCGAGGCCGGGACGGCACGTGCGGGTAAGTTCAGATAATTAAAAGTTGAGGCAGCGGCCAGCGCGAGATAGTAACTCGTCCCGCAACCTACAAAAATCCACTCCGCTCCCGGCCGCGCCATATCCACGGCCGCTTGGAGTTCCGCACTGGCTGCGAGCTTTGGCAGGCACGTCTTCCAGCACTGAGTTTGGGAAAAAATCTCGGCCAGCGTGTGCTGGCCCTGCTCCGTTACTTCCACTGATTTCATTGGATTGTTTGACTCCGGTCACACCAGCGTGACTTTTACTCCCGCTTCTTTCAGTTTCTGCACATCTGATTTCGGGATCTGCTTGTCAGTAATAACTTCATGCACCGACGCCACGGGCATAATGTTGCACAGGCTGCGCCGGCCGAATTTGCTTGAATCGCACACCGCGATCGTCCGGCGGGCAATTTCGACCATCGCGCGGTTCACTTCCGACTCCAACAAATTCGGCGTAAAGAGTCCGGCTTTCGTGTCGAAACCATCGACGCCCAGGAATAGAATGTCGGCGCTCAGCTGGCGAAGGGTGCGCTCGGCCAGCGGACCCACCAGAGAAAACGAATTCTTGCGCAACATGCCTCCGGTCAAAATCACTTCAATATGCGTGCCCGCCAGTTCGGCTGCGATGTTGATTGCGTTCGTGATCACGGTGAGCCGCTCCCGGTTCTTCAGGGCCCGCGCAATGGCCGTCGTCGTCGTTCCGGAATCAAGCAGCACTGACTGGCCTTCTTCGACCAAACGAGCGGCAGCCAGGGCAATCTGCGTCTTCTGCTTGCTGTGCAGCTTCTCTTTCTCGCGCAGGCTTGGATCCAGCAGCGCTCCAGCCTGCACCGGCAGAGCTCCGCCGTGAGTGCGCTGGATGACTCCCTGTCCGTCGAGAAACTCCAGATCTTTGCGGATCGTGATCTGCGACGTACGAAAATGCTGCGCCAAATCCTTGACCAGCACGCGTCCATCGCGGTGCAGGAAGCCGAGGATTTCGCGGCGGCGTTCTTCGTTGAGCAACCCGTTTGAAGACATGTCGTTTCGCTTCGTTTCGAACAGCAACTTTCGTTGACGGCTACCGGGACTGTCAAGGCTTCTAGGGCCGCTTTTATCCCGTGAATGCGCCACCGCACCGCCCTGTGACGCAATTTATTTCATACCTTTAAAGCGTGCAAACAGCTCTTCCGCATTGCGGTGATAGACCTTCTCCAGCACTTCGTCGGGCAGGCCCAAGCCGTAGATCATCCAGCGCCCCTGCTGCGGATATTGGGCGTAAGGAAAATACTCGTCTTCGGTCTCGAGCCAGCGAAAATAATTTTCGTACATCGGCTCTCCCGCGCCTTCATCGGTGCCGAACATGACGCGGTCGGAATACTTCATGAAAATTTCGCGTGTCCGCCGCGGCTGGCGCCCAAGTTCCCCTTCGCGCGCCCCGGTCTCGATCATGACATTGGGAAAGTTCTGCAGCGTTTGTTCTACGAAGTCCAGATTTTCCGGCCAGCTGCCAAAATGCAAGGCGACGAATGTCGTATGCGGATGCTTGGCGAACATCCGGTCGCGCTGCGCCATCAACTCCCGCAGTGAGGGAAATTGCGCGCTATAGAAGCTCCAATCCGGATGTTCAATGAGTTCCTCGTAACGCTCGTTGTGGGAGTCGATAGGATGGAAAAAAGCCTCCGGATCGGCGACATGAATAAATACCGGGATGCCGAGCCGCCCGCATTCTTCCCATGCCGGGTCGAGGCGCGGATCATCGATTGTGATTAGCTTGCCGCTTGAATCCCGCACGCCGAGGCCGAGTTCCTTCAACACCTTCAGCCCGCGCGCGCCGCGGCGAACGGAGTCGTCGATCTGCCGCACCATGAGCTCGCTAAAATTCGGATCGTTGATCTTCGACCAATCAAACTGCGTGAACACCATGAAGCGTCCGGGATAGGGTTTGACCATGTCGTCGACGATGGCCTGCAGCTTGTCGCCCCACATACCGGTGAGAATGACGATGGTCTTGATGTTGAGGCGGTCCATACGCGCGACCAATTCCTTGGGATCGACTCGGTCTCCGATGCCTACGGCATCGTTGGTGTGGGTATGCACGTCGACTACTGGAAACTTTGCGCGCTTGATTTCGCGCACCGCCGCATGAAGCGCGGGCTCCGGCTGAAAATCTTTGAGCAGGATGGTTTTCTTGCTGTCCGCATCAGCGGCGGGCTTGTAGCCGATGCCGGTTTGTTGTGCCGAAACTGATGATCCGGAGACGAGAGCCAGAAGCAAAGCCGCAATCATAGTCATCTTCGTCATTGTCGGACCTGCCTCCGGAAATCCTCTCCATGTCGCTGGCAAATACCATCGGCTGGAAACACTCATTGCCGCGTCACCGTGATGGGCGCGGAAGCCGAGCTGCCGTAGACCGTAACCGGCTGTCCCGATACCGGGCAACACGGCGCGATCGCATTCCCCGAATACACTGCCGTTATTGTGTTTGCGCCCGGCTTAAGCTGTTGCGCGCGAAGCGGCAGACTTGCGGCAGATTCCGTCGCACTCCTCGGCAATAGCTTTTGCGTTGATAGCAAGGTCGATCCAAGCATGAAGTTCACCGTACCGCTTGGCACTCCGCCGCCACCAGGACTAGTGGACACCGAGACCGTCAGCGCGGTCGCCTGACCGGCGCCGAGAACATAAGTCGCCGAGGTCAGATCCACCGTCAATGAGTTCGCGACTACAACTCCAGTGTTCTCGTATGCGCCAATGTCGATATTCAAGCCATTCGTCCGAGGATTCCCGAGAAAGTCGGTACTGCCATAAATCGAGTCGGGGGAACTGCCCTCGGGATCGCACCAGCCGTCGCTGCAAGAGAGGCTCGTGCTGCCGGCGCCGACGGCCGGTGAAGAAGGAAGGGTGGCAAAGTTTGGCGGCGCCGCTTCCAGATTGACGAAGAGCGGGTCCGCGTTCACGGAGTTGGCATCTTCTCCGCTGCTCGTCTGCCAGTTTGCAAAACTCGTGTACGTATTGACGTCGCCCCACCAGATTGACGTTCCTTCCAGGTAACCCGCGGCCGAGTTATACAGATTCCAATTGAGCGTTGCCGGGGGGGCGGGGTACGACGCTGAAAACGGAGCGTAGCTGAATATCCACGTGTTGTATTTGCCCGCGTAGACGACGTTGTTCTCGTAAACATTTTCTTGCGCGCTGCCTACCTGGTTCTGAATCTGGAACTCGCCGGTCGAGCCGCCTTCGGATTCGCTGCCCGGCTGGGTAGCGTTGTTATACAAAGTGTTATTGACGAAGACGTCATGGTAGCTGCTGCCTCCTCCATTGCTATGGCCGCCTTTCTTGGTCGCGGGCGCATAACCGCCAATGGAGTTACCGCAGGAATTGGAGTTGTAGAAAATGTTGTTGCGCACCGTAACATACCTGCCGTAGCACGGCGATTTTCCGGTAGCGGCGGTGCCGGTATTGTTTGGTCCGGACCACTCCGTGCCATTGGCCTGGCAGACTTGATTTTCGCTCGTCGTCTCAATGCCGTAGTCGGACTGTATGATCACGTTCCACTCAAACGTGACGTAGGCGCACCCATCGCAGTAGAGCGCGTCGGCGTCGTATTCGTAGCCTTCGCCGGGATTCGTGATCCCGCTGATGTTATAGACCGTGTTCCCGCTGACTTCCCCGTACATCGCTTCGTCGTAGCCAACCGGACCGACGCCCTCGTACCCAATCAGATCGATGCCGATGTTGTCATTGTCGTGAACCAGGTTATTGGTGATTTTGAAGTGGGTCACGTTTCCATCCACGTTCACCGATTCGCTTTGCCCGGTCCTCAGGTCGTACACCTCGTTGCCACTGATGACCAGCTGCGTGATCGGAGTCTTCGACGTGCCGTAAACGGAGATTCCGAAAGCATTGCCGTTCTTTCCCGCCTTGGTCGTGATGTTGTGCACCCGATTGTTCAGAATCTGAACGCCCGTGCCCGATCCTGTGATCCAGACGCCGGTCGGAACATCGTCCTCGCTGCTGGTCGTGTAATTGCGGATTTCAAATCCGCGGATGGTGAGATAGCTCCGGTTTCCGACGATGTTGATGAGACCCTGTGTGCCCGTCGCTTTGATGCCCGTTCCGTCGATGACCGCAGTCTCTCCGGGATAGCTTTGGAATGTAATCGGCGCCGAAGTCGTCCCAGACCTGGGGAAGTTCACGGACTCGTGGTAAACCCCTCCGAAGACGTAAACCGTGGCGGCTGCCTTGGCCTTATCCGCCGCGTGCTGAATGGTCAGCCAAGGCGCGCCGATGGTTCCGGGGTTGCTGTCGTCGCCCTTGGTCGAAACATAGTAGGTAGCCCCAACTTGCGCCGTCAGCGACTGCGCCAGCATCAGGACCAGCACCACAAGCGCGGCACAGATAACATTCGGATTCCGCCTGATCACGAAATTGCGTCTCATAATTTTTCCCTGAACATCGGAGCCGGCGGCCGCATGGATGATCGCTCGACTCGAACGCCGGTTCAGAAGTAAAACTTCAACGCAAACTGGATCTGGCGAGGCGCACGCGCCGCCAGCGGCAATCCGAAGTCGGGCTGACCGTTCGCACCGGTTGCTCCCAGTTCCAGGGGTGTCGGCTCGGCGCTGATCGCGCCAAACTGTCCAAACAAATAGTTCACATGGTTGAGTATGTTGAAGAATTCCGCGCGAAATTCGAAACGCTTTTGCTCGGAAATCGGAAACTGTTTGACCAGCGAGGTATCCCAAGTCTTGTATCCGGGACCCTTGATGTCGTTGCGCGGTGCGTCGCCGAATGTTCCCTGGGGAATGATGCCGGGGACGGTGGAGTTGTCCGCAAAGGCGCAGGTATTGAACAGCGTTCCCGCGACGCACGGTTTCGAGTTGGGATTGCCGACCAGCGCGGGCCGCGAGCCATAGAAGCCGACCGTGCCGCCGGAATCGGCATTGGAAACCGAGGTCACGTCCGTCGCCGTGTAGTAGTTGCCCGTGGCGGCGGAAAACACTCCGCTCATTTGCCAGTTGCCAATGACTTGATTCACAAACCCGGAAGCGTTCCTTGCAAACCGGCCGCCGTGTCCGAACGGCAAGTCGTACACATAGCTGAAGACGAAGCGATGGCGCACGTCGAAATCGGCGTTGCCGTAGTTTGCGTTGGGGTAGCGCTGGTCCAGGAAATCCCCGTTGTTGGTCGATCCCAGGCTGGCGCTGGAGGCGTTGTCGAGAGCGTGTGCGTAGGTGTACGACGCTTCATACTGCAGTCCGTGGGAGTAGCGTTTCTCCAGGCGGACTTGCAGCGAGTTGTAGTTCGATTGCGCGTTCGAGCGCAGCGTATCGATCGCGGTGTCAAGCGCGGAATCGCAGTTATAGTTCGACGGGTCGTTGTAGTAGGCATTCAACGTACAAGAACCGCCGCTTCCGGGCGTGGCCTCGTGGGCGGGGCGGCGGGGTGCGGTGGGATCCGAGGGATTGGCGGTGGGGGTCTCCTGGTTCCCGTTGAAGAAAGCGAAGAGCTTCAATCCGCGCGAGCCGCCGTAGGAAACTTCGAGGACGGTGTCGGCAGGCAATTGGTACTCCAGGCCCAGATGCCATTGCTGCGTGTAGGGCGTAACCAGATGAGTGTCAAGAGCGTAGAGTTCAGGCGAATTCGGGTCGGTCAATGCACCGGAGGGGAAGCCCTGCGAAAGAAAGTTGAGCGGCAATCCGCCGTTGTTCGTGCTTGAGATCGAACAATCGCCGGGGCCGCCGTTGGCGTTAACCGGGAGGCTCGGATTTGCAGACGCCGCACCACAAGGAGTGGTGAATGCTTCCGAATGCAAGAACGGAGGATTGAAGCCGGGGCTCGGATTGGAGAATGGGCCATTTTCCTGCCCGCCGTAGAAGAAGCCGTAGCCGCTGCGGAGAACGAGCTTATCCGTCAACTGGTAAGACAATCCGATGCGCGGCGCAAAATTATTGGTGTCAGGCTGGATGAGCCCGCGCGAACCGTTGCGCTGAATAGCGAGCTCGGAGGCGAGCGTGGGCGTCAACTGCGCATTTTGCCCGTTGGGAACGATCAGCGAGAGTGAGGCGAAATCGAAAGTGGACTGTTGGTTGTCGGCTTCTTTGATGGTGGAGAAGAGTTCGTAGCGGAGGCCGACATTCAGGGTGAGGCGCGGGGTCACTTTGAAATCGTCCAGCCCATAGATCGCGTAAATCTGCCGCCGATAGTCGATGTTGGGGTTCACACTGGAGATGGTTCCGCCATCGGGAATGCCCAGCAGGAAGCTGGCGAACGCTTCGCCGTCGCCCTGGCCTGGTCCGGCCGGATTGTCGGTGAAGCCGCTGCTGAAGCTCATGGTGCCACGAGCGGCAGAGGGTTCAAGAATCGTGAACTGTTCGAAACGGAGTTCGGCGCCGAATTTCAGGGCATGGCGTCCGCGGATCCAACTCAGATTATCGGTAAGAACGTAGCTGTGCTGCTTTTCGATGGCGGGCAGGTACCCGGAACTGCCAACGCCCGTAGTGCCATCGCTGAAGCTGATTGAAGGCAGGCCGCCAATGTTCTCGCCCGCCTGGTAAGGAACTCCCGGAAAGGGAATGGCGAGCTGCGCCGCGACGTCAGTGTTGTAGTTCAGATTGTAGCGAGTGGAATGGAGGTAATTGACGCCAAAGCGAAATTCGTTGATCAGGTTGTTGCGAAACGTGTGGATCTCACTGGCCGCGAGCCCCTGGGCATCGTTCGTGCTGTAACCGTCCTGAAAGCTGCCGCCGTCGAGCACGTTATTAAAAGGTGAGGGGAGAAAAGTAGTGTCTTTGCCGTAGCTGTAGCGGGCAAAAAAATTGTCCTTCTCGCGAATCGTGTCGTCGAAGCGAATGTCGAACTTGTTCTCTGTTTCGCTCTTCTTGGGGTCGGCCAGGTAGTTCCCGGCCGCCTGCAGACCGTTGATTGCGGCATTGGGCGCGGGAAATAAATTGGCCAGTTCCTGGCCGAGCGGATCCGTGCTGCCCGTGGGAAAGATGTTCGTCGGCAGTCCGCCGGAGGTGTAGCCCCCGATCGGGACACCGCAGTATCCGTTGGGATTGAGCGTCGAGTTATTTTGTGCCAGACGCGCGTTGAAGATTTCACCCACGTAGGTCGGGTTGCCGTTGCAATCGAGAGCGGTCTGGGTGGTCGGATTACCATTCAGATCGAGCGCCGTGACCGGCATATTGGGATTGAGAAACGCGGAGAAATCTCCTGCAACCTCGGCTGGCGTGGGGACATTCGACACCTGCGGCAATGCCTGGCGAATGCGGAGGCCTTCGTAGTCTCCGAAAAAGAACATTTTGCTTTTGACGATGGGGCCGCCCAGCGTAAAGCCGAACTGGTTCTGCTTGTACGGTTGTTGTTGACTGTCGAAGTAATTGACGGCGTCAACTTTCTCGTTGCGCAGAAACTCCCAGACGTCGCCGTGAATCTGGTTCGTACCGGATTTGATCACGGCGTTCATGATGGCGCCGTTGCCGCGGCCGAATTCCGCGCTGTAAGAGTTGGTCTCGACCTTGAACTCGGCGATGGCGTCCACGGCCGGCTGCACCACATAGGCAGAACCGTTGAGAACGTCGCCCAGATTGGCGTTGTTGTCGATGCCATCGAGCAAGAAATTGTTTTGCAGAGAGCGAGCGCCGTTGGCGCTGAATCCGTATGAGGTTTCGACGCGCGATCCGGGCTCGGCGGCGGCGATTCCCACGCCCAGCAGAGCGAGTTGCGCGTAGTTGCGCCCGTTTAAAGGCAGCGCGTTAATGCGCTGGCTGTCCACCACCTGACCAAGTTCCGAGGTTTCGGTTTCGAGCTGTGCGCGTTGGCCGGTGACCGTCACCACTTCCGTGGTCATGCCCGGATCGAGCTTCAGGTCCACACCTACGCGGTCCTGAATGTTGACCTGCACCGGGCCGGCAACGGCCTCCTTGAATCCTTCCTTCGTGACGGCGACACTATATCGTCCAATCCTGAGTGGGCTGGCGACGTACTCCCCTTCATTGTTAGTAGAGACGGTCAGATGGGTGCCGCGATCCACGTCAGTTACGGTGACCGTCGCGCCCACGACCACCGCACCGCTCGGGTCGCGGACGAGACCCACAATGGCTCCGGCGTCTTTTTGCGCCCATAGCGGCGGGACCAACGCCAGGAAAACGGAAAAGAACAAGGCTGAGAGAATTAGCGGGCGGCGGGAAGAGATAGACATGGCAAGCTCCTGGAGGCTGTTCCCGAATGTTCGCCGGCGGCCTGGTTGAGCTGGGCGAAAAGTTCAGGTATTAGAACCGCACCTTTCGGTGTATATTACGAACTACTACTTTTACTTTCGTTTTGTAGCTTTTGTCAACAGCAATATTTTGGCCGGAATTCAGGACAACGGCCCAAACGAGGAAAAGAGACGACCCATGACCACGCGAAATCGCAGAATTACGCTGCTCTGTATCGCATTCCTTCTTGCATTTCTGCTGACGGCTTGCTCGAAATTGTCGAAGCCGCCCCTGCAGACCGCAACCGCCAAGCCAGAACCTACCCAGCCTTCCGCGATCAACGTGGATTTGAAGCCTGGCACACCGTTGACGCTGACGACGAGTACTGCCGAATTCCAGGTGACGCCGGACGGTTACGTGCAAGCGTTTCTGCTGCCCGACCCACAGAATAAAGACGGCAAGAAACTTTCCCTGGACGAACCGAACGTTGGCGCTCCGTCAGACAGCGATTTTGTGCGGGTAGCGGGCAAGGATGTCCACTTCACATTCGACTTCCAGCAGGCCCAGGTACATGAGGCGATCGGGAAGATGGGAGCCGGCAAGCGGGTGGAGATTCCGGCGCGTCCGCTGGGACCAGCGGGACTGGAATTGCAAGCCGTTCTCGCGCTCGAAGTCTATGACAAGTTTCCCAACATTTTGCTGAGCACGATGGAATACAAAAACACCGGTGCGAGCGAAGTGGTCATCGAAAAAAGCGTGAATCAGCGGCGCCGGTTGAGCTCGCATGAAGTGAAGGCACATCCCTGGGAGATGTGGTCGTTTCATGGTTCCAGCTACGACTGGGGAAAAGACGACGTAGTGAAGCTGACGCCCGCTTTTTCCCAGCCCAATGTTATGGGAGATATGGTCAAAGGCGGCTACGGTGGCGGGATTCCGGTGGTCGCCTTCTGGACGCGCCAGGTGGGCGAAGCCGTCGGGCACGTCGAGACCATTCCGATTTCCGCGGCAATCCCGGCTAAAGTCGCGCCCGATGGACGCGTGAACGCTGAAGTGGATTTCGCCGGCATCGCGCTAAAGCCGGGCGACACTTACTCCACGCCGCGCAGTTTCGTCTCCGTCTTTGCCGGCGACTTCTATGAGCCGCTGCGGATCTGGTCGAGCGTGCTGCAGAAAGAAGGCTGGGATCTGCCCAAGCCGTCGAGTGAAGCCTACAACGTGAGCTGGTGCGGCTGGGGATATCAGGAGAACGTCACTCCCGCGCAGATGCTGGGCACGATTCCGAAGCTGAAGGAGATGGGCATCAAGTGGGTGACACTCGACGATCGCTGGTTTGACGTCTACGGCGATTGGAATCCGCGCAAGGACACCTTCCCCGGAGACTCCAT
>CAVZUP010000137.1:0-38260 GCA_963778255.1 uncultured Acidobacteriaceae bacterium | reverse complement strand
TCGGGCCAAATTTTCGAGCGCCATCATACGAAGAAAAAAGACGCTCCTTCGGGAACCGCGATCACCATCCAGAAAATTGTCCGCGAATCGGGAGGTCAGGAAGTAGAGATCGTCTCCTTTCGCGAGGGCGACGCGGTCGGCATGCACGAGGTGGTCTTCAATTCTCAGGGCGATCGCATCTACTTGTGCCACGACAACAAATCACGCCTGGGATTCGCGGAAGGCGCGGTGCGGGCGGCGGAATGGATGGCTGGGAAAACCGGTTTTTTTGAGTTCCGGAACATCTGGCGAGAACTTTAGCGCGAGCCACAGCAGTCGCCATCCCCGTATGCCACTGCCGATTTTTGCCTAGCAACGACGGGGCACAGCCCCGTCACCACACCAGCCAACCCTGCTCATGCACGCGCTCGCGAGAAGAGTTATCCTTTAGCCATGCAACTGCGAGGATGTGGTACGGCTCTGGTCACACCGTTCTCTCAGGACGGTGCCGTCGACGAAAACGCACTGCGCAATCTGGTGGCGTGGCAGGTGGAATCGGGCATTGATTTTCTGATTCCCTGCGGCACTACCGGAGAAACTCCCACGCTCAATCACGACGAATGGCTGCGCGTGATCGACGTCACCATCGAAGTCGTTGCCGGACGCGTGCCGATTGTCGCCGGCGCTACCTCCAACTCGACGCAAGAGGCGGTGGCAAAAGCGAAAGAAGTGGCGGCGCGGCCAGGCGTGAATGCCATCCTCACGGCTTCGCCTTACTACAACAAGCCGACGCAGGAAGGCCAGTACCGGCATTTCCGCGCGATTGCCGAAGCGGTCGACAAGCCGGTCATTCTTTATAACGTGCCGGGGCGTACCTCCGCGAACCTTGAACCCGCGACCTTGGCGCGGTTGACCGAGGTCCCGAATATTGCGGGCGTGAAGGAAGCCAGCGGCAACATGACGCAGATTGCCGAGGTGCTGAATGCGGTGCCGGAAACATTCCTGGTGCTGTCTGGCGACGACGCCGTCACGCTGCCGGTGATCGCGCTGGGAGGCGTGGGCGTGATCTCGGTTGCGTCCAACGAAATTCCGCGCGAAATGGCGGAGATGACGCGCGCTGCCCTGAACAACGACTGGGCAGCGGCGCGCACTCTGCACCGTAAATATCTACCGTTGATGCAGGCCAACTTCATCGAGTCGAGTCCGCTGCCGGTGAAGGCCGTGCTGGCGATGATGGGCAAGATCGAAGAGGTGTATCGCCTGCCGTTGCTTCCGATGCGGCGCGACACGCGTTCGAAGCTCCAGAAAATCGCAACCGAGGCCGGATTAATTGCGCGTCCCGCGGCCGCGCCGGTCGCAGCCACCGAATTCTATATTTATGAAAACTGGGCGGCGGGCCCGCACAAGGCGATGCTGCACCGCGCCTCCTGTGGACAGTGCAATTCGGGCAAAGGACGTCCCGCTGGGCACGATCCCAATCATTCGAAGTGGCACGGACCTTACAGCAACCTCGCCGAGGCACGCGAGGCAACCCATCAGATGCCCGGAGTGCTGATCCGCAGTGAATGCAAGTGCGTGGGGTGAAGGCAGCTGGCAGCACTTAGCAATTAGCCGATAACTTTAAAAGCGTTAGGCAAATAAGATTGTCATCAAAAATACAATCTTGTCATCCTGAGCGAAGCGAAGGACCTGCTGTTTTCCGACAGCGTGAGGAAGTTGAGGTAGGACGCGAAGCAGGAACCTTTTCGCCTAGCAGGAAGTTATTCCCCATTTCCCTATGACAGATTCCCTATCCCGGCTGAAATCCTCCATTGAGTACTTATCGACGGGCGCTCCGATCGTCAACCCTGACGAAGCTCGCCCCGCGTTTTTCGACTTTCGGGCCGCCCTGACGCGCGGAGAAATTCGCGCCGCCGAAAAAGTGGACGGACGTTGGATTACGAACGCATGGGTAAAGCAAGGCATCCTGCTCGGCTTTCGTCTAGGCGAGCTGCAAAAGATGTCGGACGGCGACGTGCTCTCCTTTATTGACAAGGACACTTTCCCCGCCCGCCGTCTGAATCTATCCGACCGTGTTCGCCTTGTTCCCGGAGGGTCTTCCATCCGCGAAGGCGCCTACGTTGCGCCGTCGGTCATTTGTATGCCTCCCATGTATATCAACGTCGGCGCCTACGTCGATGAGGGATCGATGATCGACTCGCACGCGCTGGTCGGTTCCTGCGCGCAGATTGGCAAGCGCGTCCACCTGAGCGCGGCCGCGCAGGTTGGAGGCGTGCTCGAACCCATCAACGCTTCTCCGGTAATCATCGAAGACGATGTGCTTGTAGGCGGCAATTGCGGCATCTACGAAGGCACGCTGGTCCGTGCCCGGGCTGTGTTGGGAGCGGGAACGATTCTGACACGATCCACACCACTCTATGATCTGGTGCGCGGCGAAATCTATCGCGCGTCGGCGGAGCAGCCGCTGGAAGTTCCGGAAAATGCCGTGGTCGTCCCGGGTTCGCGCGCCGTGAAAAAAGGCAAGGGAGCGGAGTGGAATCTTTCGCTCTACACGCCGGTGATCGTCAAATATCGCGACGAGAAGACCGAACGCGGGATTGAGCTGGAGGAGTGGCTAAGGTAACCGGGAGGCTTTCTATCCCTTTACTTTATGCTATAATGTAAAGCGATGACGGAAGCAACTCTTTCGGCGAAAAACCAGATTGTCATTCCGCGGGAGGCTCGCGAAGCGCTGGGACTGAAACCCGGCGACAAGATTCTTGTGGTGGTTCGGGGCGGGAAAGTTCTAGTCCTGCAAAAACCGAAGTCCTATCATGCCGCGATCCGTGGGCTAGCTCCCGGTAAGTATCCAAAAGACTATCTGCAAAAGGAACGCCAGAGTTGGGAGTAGAGCGGCTCCACGCCTTTCTCCGCCGTCACCGGCGAATCGCTCTGGACACCAGTATCTTCATTTATCAGTTAGAGTCCAACCCCAAGTATCTTGCGCACACCGACCGTATTTTTTCCTGGCTTGAGCGAGCGGAATCCGTGGCGGTCACATCCACAATTACGATGACGGAACTGCTGGTGCTGCCGTATCGAGTACGCGATGAACAGCGGGCAAATGACATCTATGGCTTGCTTTCCACCTACCCCAACCTGGATTGGATTGCCCCGAACCTGGAGATCGCCGATCTTGCGGCCCGGATTCGCGCTCGGCATCGCCTGCGAACTCCTGATGCCCTGCAAGCCGCAACCGCCGTGCATTCCCAGTCTACCGGTCTAATCACGAACGATGCCGTATTCGAACGCGTGGAAGGTTTTCAAACGCTGCTTCTCGACCAGCTTCTCTAATGTCTCACGACGGCAACATCGCCGAAGGCGCTCCCGGAAGTTTCGCCTGCTCTTCGGCAAGCCTGCTTCGCGTTTCGACATGCTTGGCGCGGAAATGCGCACGCGCTCGCTGACCCCACGCACGCACGAAGTAATAGTTCAGAGCGCATCCGATGGCGGAACTGACTACGGGAATCAGGCGTCCGGCCCACTTCTCCACCACATCGGCGCCGGCCTGCACGGCAATACGCTGGATCACTTTCGGCACGAAGCGATTGACCACTTCCTTTTCCAGCAATTCGCGGCTGATGTCGACTCCGGCGGCGCTGGCGGCGGCGATCCATAGTTCAGCGATTTCGTCGTCGGTGTTCAGCTCGAAGCCATAAATCAGGCTGAGCTTCTGAATGGTGCGCATGGTAATGGCGGAAAGAATGCCGAGGTCTGGAACGATAGTCAGGATTCCGCCCAGGCCAAATCCGGCGCCCTCGGCTGCGGCCAGCTTCATGCCGGCGCGGATCACCGAGTCGGCCACGTCGTCAAGGCTCTCCACCGGCAGGGTATAGACGCCGTGAAAGGTGGCGAGCGGCAAACCGTGCGCCGCGCGCAGTTGCATCAGGAAGCGTCCGGGATCGACTTTGACCGTCTCGTAGGTACGAGTCAGGCCCTCGCGGATCCCGCCTTCCACGCGCCGCCGTAGCCAGGATTTTTTCTCGCCATCCATCCTTGAGTATGAGTTTACCAGCCGGGCGTTGACTCGCGAGATATGCTCTTAGCAGCGAACCGCAGATCCTTCGCTTCGCTGGGGAAGGCGATTTATAAAGAATGTTGCGCACTCGACCTCCCCGTCTTTCCTTACTGGCTCACGCGGGACCATGAGACCACTCCTGGCGCGGCCACCCTGTGCTAGCATCAATTTATCTAATGTCAAAAGGAAAACTGCACATCGTTCCGCTGGGCGGCATGGGCGAGTTCGGTATGAACTGCATGGCCATACGCTACGGCGACGACATCGTCGTGGTGGATGCCGGGCTGATGTTTCCCGAGGCCGAGTTGCTGGGCGTCGACATTGTCGTCCCCGACATTTCTTACCTGCTGGAGAATCGCAACCACGTCCGCGGCATCGTGCTCACGCACGGGCACGAGGACCACATCGGCGCACTGCCCTGGATTCTCAGCGAACTGAATGTCCCCGTCTGGGCCACCGAATTCACGCTGGCGTACGTGGAAGATAAGCTCGACGAGCACCAACTGCTTGACGATGCCGACCTGCGCGAGATCACGCCCGGAACGCGCTTCAAGGTCGGGCCTTTTACGATTCATCCTTTGCAGGTGACGCACAGTCTGGTCGACTGTGTAGCGCTCGCCATCCACACGCCGCTCGGCGTTGTGCTTCACACCGGAGACTTCAAGGTCGACCCCACGCCCACCGATAACCGCCTGTTCGATCTGCACGGCTTTGCCGAGTATGGCAAAGAAGGAGTGCTGGCGCTCTTGCAGGATTCGACCAACGTCGAGCGCAAGGGATACACGCCGAGCGAGCGCGCGGTGCACCGCAAATTTGAAGAGGTGTTCGTTCGCACCAAGCGCCGTCTGTTCATCTCCTGCTTCTCGTCTTCGATTCACCGCATCAAGCTGACCGTCGACATGGCGCGCGAGCACGGCCGCAAGATTTGCTTCATTGGCCGCTCGATGGAGAATTCTTCCGAGATCGCCGAAGACCTCGGCTATATCCAAATTCCCGAAGGCATGTTGATTCATCCTGGCGAAATGAAGAACTTCGCGCCGGAGAAAGTATGCGTCCTCATCAGCGGTACGCAGGGCGAGCCGATGTCGGCGCTGTCGCGTGCGGCGGTTGATAACCACAAGCACGCGAAGATCGAGAAGGGAGACACGGTCGTTCTTTCGTCGCGCATCATTCCGGGCAACGAGAAGGCCATCTACCGCGTGGTCGACCACTTGTTCCGTCGCGAAGCTTTTGTTATTTATGACGACGGCTCTTACCCGCCGATCCACGTCAGCGGCCACGCCAGCCAGGAAGAATTGAAGCTCATTATTAACCTGGTGCGTCCGAAGTATTTCATCCCCATACATGGCGAATTCCGGCAACTCAAGTTACATGCCGAGTTAGCGGGATCGATGCGGGGAGCCGTCGGCAACGTGATGCTGATTGAAAGCGGAGACGTGCTCGAAATCGACGAACTCGGCGCGCGCAAGGCAGGACGCGTCAACGTGGGGCGCGTCTGCATCGATTCCGGCTCGCGCACCGACGTGGTCGAAGACATCATAGTCAAAGACCGCCGCCATCTCAGCGAAGACGGCTTCGTGATGCCAGTGATCGCCATCAATAAGCTCAGCGGACGCGTCGAGGCTCCGCCTGAGATCGTGACGCGCGGATTCAACCCTGGAGAAACCATCGAGATCGACCGCATCAAGGAGATCGTCACCGAGACCCTCGACGCCTCAAGCGCCGAAGAAAAGGCAGACTACGGCGTGATCAAAGAGAAAATCCGCACCGACCTGAAGCGTTACATCTCGCGGCAGACGCAACGGCGGCCGCTGATTATGCCGGTGATATTGGAAATCTGAGCTACACCGCGCAGAAGCTTCGCTAATTACCCAGAGTAATTAGCAGTACAATTGTTCCGCGATGGAGAAAGCGATAGAACGAGGAAAGCTGAAGGCGCACAATTCCTTCGGTACTTCCGCCGCCTCCGAAATCAATCACCCACTCGCGGAACTCCGGCGGTAATTCTTAGACTATTACTGCGCGGCTTCAACCGTAAGTTTTAACCCTACCGCCTTGGTCACGGCTACCAGTGTGGAGAGCCGGGGGTTTCCGCGAGCCGATAAGGCGCGGTAGAGGCTCTCGCGCTCAATGCCAGCCGCTTTGGCAACCTTGGCAATGCCGCCTCGCGCCTCGGCGATGCGACGCAGGGCGATCAGAAGGACGCTTGGTTCATCGTCCTCCTCCAAGGCAGCGCGGAGATATTCGGCGGCAAACTCAGGATTCTCGCGTAGTTCACGAACCGTTGCTTCATCATGGGATATGCTGGCCTTGCGTTTCATTATGTTCGCTCCCTGTAATCTCTCAGGTATTCGAGGGCTCGCTTGATGTCGGACGACTGCTTACGTTTGTCTCCACCGCAAAGAAGCAAGACGCAGGCTTTGCCGACCAGGGCGTAATAGACCCGATAGCCCGGCCCCCAGTCAATCCGCAGTTCAGATAGTCCGCCGCGTAGCGCTTTGCAGTCGCCGAAGTTCCCCGCTGACAGCCGATCAATCCGGGCCACGATCTTTGCCCTGGTCCGAAGGTCTCGCAGTTACGACAGCCACTCACCGAAAAGATCTCTGCCCGATGCGGTGAGATAGCGGCGGAGTTCCATGGTTTCAATCATTGTAACTTATAGATCACAGTCTGCGCAAGAGATGCCGTTGCGCCGCAATCCCATCCGTATCTGGCTTCGTGTCCGAAAACCGATACAAGAAAAACCGATAGAATGCCGATGATGGTCTCTCTCCAAGACATTCGCGACGCCCAAGCTCTCCTCCAGGGCATCGCTGTCCGTACTCCCTTATTTAAATGGACGGCCCCGTCGGATCAGCGCAAGCTCTTCCTTAAGCTTGAAAACTTGCAGCCCATCGGTGCTTTCAAGTTGCGCGGCGCTTATAACAAAGTCGCTTCCCTGACGGACGAAGAACGGCGGCGCGGAGTGATCTCTTACTCCAGCGGCAATCACGCGCAGGGAGTTGCCTACGCGGCGCGGGCGCTGGGCGTGAAGGGGGTTATTGTCATGCCCGGTAATGCTCCGAAGAACAAGCTCGAAGCTACCGCTGCGCTTGGGGCGGAGATCGTCATCGTCGGACCCGGCAGCGAAGAACGCCGTCTGCGCGCCGAACAACTGGCCGCCGAGCATGGCTATGCGATTGTGCCTCCCTACAACGACGAAAAGATCATTGCTGGCCAGGGTACGGTGGGGCTTGAAATCCTGGAAGACTTGTCGGATGAAGACCTGCGCACGCTGACTGTCTTGGTCCCGGTGGGCGGAGGCGGATTGATCAGCGGTGTCTCGGCAGCAATCAAGCTCAGCAATCCTCATCGGAGCCTCCAGGTGAAGGTGATCGGCGTGGAACCCGAGCTTGCCGCTGATGCGCAGGCCAGCCTGCGGGCCGGGCGCGTGGTGTCCTTCCCTGCCGAGCAGGTTTCGCGGACGCTGGCCGACGGGCTGCGCACGCAAAGCGTGGGCGCTATCAATTTCGAGCACATCCGCGCCTATGTGGACGACATCGTCAGCGTGACTGAAGGCGAGATTCGCAAGGCAATGGAGGTCTTGAGCGCGAATCCACAGACAGTGGCCGAGCCCAGTGGCGCCGTGGCCACGGCCGCATTTCTCTATCACGCCAGCGAGTTGCCGCCGACGGCTCTCAACGTGGCCGTCATCAGCGGCGGCAACATCGATCCCAATCTGCTCGCCGAGTTCCACCAAGGCTGAGCGCTAAGATGCGACGCGTCAATAACTTACGACCTCGATTCGAGCCGCGCGCCGCCCAAAGCCAACGTCTGAAACGCTCAAGAGGCGTCCAAAATCGAGTTGCGACGCCTAAGGGCCAATGGGAGGGGGCACGAAATCGCATTTCTAAGCGGTTTGAATAGCACGAACGTGCCACTTGCCAAACTTTGGTTATGTGCTAGCATGGGTCACCTTGTGACTGGTTACTAACGGTCGCAGCCGGGTTCTGGAATCGGGTCTCCCCGAGTAGGGCTTTCTTCCGTCGTGGCAAGAATTCCCCTGCCGATCCGAACCCAAAGTGGTTCGATTCTCCTCCGCCGATAACCGGCTTCGGACTTGGACCGCTGCTCGATTCAGGGAAAGCGAATTGTTGCTAGTGTGCAGCAGATTGCAGTCCTGGATGCGGTGGAGTCACGATAGGTGGATGTAAGTTATTGAAAGAAAATAACAAACATCCATCGTCGGTTTTGGAATGGCAAGTGCAGTAAAGACGGTAGGCCAACTATACCTTGAACTTGAGTTCAAGGTTAAATCTGGGAACTGAAGAAACTTTTGGGAGGGAATAACATGAGGCGAGTGGTAGTTTTAGCGTTACTGGCATTGGCGTTGCCGATGGCCGCTTGGGCGGACGGAATCACTCTGGTCAACGAGTTTGGTTCGCTGAATGTTTCGGCTGCGGGCATCTCTTCGCACGGGTCGGAACTCCAACAATTCAATGGCATTGTCGCCCCTAAGGGCGCATCTCTGGGCTCGGTCAGCTATTCGACCGGCGCTCTGGTTAGCGGCACGATCGCAGGCGGCGGCGTGTTTTCGTCCACCGGCTCGTCGTTTGTCGTGGTCGGCAAGGGCACCTTTGGCCAGCCTAAGGGAACGATCTTCAGCGGCAGCTTCGTCGGCCCGATCGACTGGGTTAACACGACCCCGGCTGGAAAAGCAAGCCTGACCTACACTCTCAGCGGTGAGATCGAAGGCATGCTGTATACCGGTCGTTTCGTGACTGGAACCACGACCCAGAACGTCTTCTCCACGGCCACACAGCTGGCGAACGGCGTCGGGCACATCAAGCTCGGCACCACCAACATCACAGTACCGGAACCCGGAACTCTGAGCCTGTTGGGAACCGGCCTGGTTGGCATCGCTGGGATGTTCCGTCGCAAGCTGATTGGGTCGTAACTTAACTTTACTAGTTCGCCCAGAACACTCAACTCATGGCCCCGCCCAAAAGGCGGGGCTTTTGATTTCCATCTAAGTTGCCCCATCGATTTGATGGCCTTTTCGCTGCGGGCCCTCCTTCGGCCAGCCTCAACCGATTCATGGGCCCTGATCCGCGCCGGATTCAGAGTTTTCCCCACCCCGATCGTTACTGCGGTAATAGTTCCCCACGGCTTTCCGGTTGACCTTGCGGGCCTCCAAACCTAGAGTCAGGCGCAGGGGGTGGTATGAAAGATATCCATGAGGTTCTACGCCGCAAGCAGGCGCAGTATGCGCAGCTGGGCAAACAGATCGAACTGCTGCAGCAGGCGGCCGAAAAACTGCGCGAGGTCGCGCCCTTGCTTGCCGAAACCGATACCGACGACGACAACGTCGTGCTGACGGAAGTGGAAGACGACAACGCGATGGCAGCCAAGGCGGGCGCGCAATCCTCCGGCGCAGCTGCTCCGTCCAAGCCGGCACGCAGCCTGACTCCGCGCTGGCCGTAAACGCCTGACCGCGCAGCCCAAGCCCGCGGCGGGAGGGGATCGGTTTCCATGATATTGCAGACACTGCTGAGCTCGAAGGATGATCTGACGGCGGAAACGCTGATTCAGGTGCTGTCGCAGTTCGGCATTGCGGTCGATCGCTCGAATGCAGCCGATGTCGCCCTGGGGCGGCTGGCCGAAGAGCGCTTCGATCAGGTCATCGTCGATTTCGACGAGCCGGAAGCGGCCTCGTCCTTGTTGCAAGCCTGCCGCCGTCTTGCCAGTTCCGGCCACAACCTTCCTGTCACCGTCGCCCTGCTGCAGGATGCATCGCAGATCCGCTCGATTCTGGGCGAGGGCACGCACTTCATTCTCACCAAGCCAGTCGCGGCCGAACAGGCCGTTAATACCTTTCGCGCTGCCACGGCGCTGCTGAAGCGCGAACGGCGGCAATCCTTGCGGGTCGCCGTCCAAGCGCCGGTTTCGCTTCATGTCGACGACAGCAGCAGCGTGGAAGCAATTCTGCTCGACCTCAGCATTGGCGGCATGGATGTGCTGGCGGCCAAGCCGCTTCCCATCGCCACCGTGGCGCAGGTGTCGTTCGAACTTCCCGGCGGCGCCGCTTCCATTACAGGCTCGGCGGAAGTTGCCTGGACGAACGCCAACGGTCAAATGGGGCTGCGCTTTCTCGATATCGACGCCAAGCTGCGCCAGGAAATGGAAGGTTGGCTGACGGCCCGCTCGCAGGATGCCGTGATCGACGAACCGGCAGCGGCCAGCCCATCTCGACTCACGGATCTCAGTCTTGGCGGCTGCTACGTGGAGACAGAATCACCCTTCCCACAGTCTTCCGCGGTCGACTTGTGCCTGCGCGCGCCGGGGATGGAGATTCACACCCAAGGCCTGGTTCGGGTCATGCATCCGGGACATGGTATGGGGATTGAGTTCCCTGCCCGCACCGAAGAGCAGCGCAAGAGCGTGGGCGACTTTATCGATTTTCTGACCGGGCAGCCCGGTGCCACTCCGCAACTGGAGATTTCTGCTCGTGCGCTCGTCGCCAATGCGGCCGACTTGACCCGAGACCTCAGCCAGGCCGCCGGCGACGGAAGCGACGCAGAAGATCCGCTCCTCGAATTGCTGCGGACCGGCAATCCACTCGCGGAAGAGGCTTTTCTCGCCGAACTGCATCGCCAGCGAACTCCGGCGGGCGTGCAGCAATAAACGTCCAGCACTAAGCGTCAAACGATCAGCGTTCGCCATCCAGTAAACCACCGGGAACCAGATCAACGCCCCGTCTCTAGCGTCGTCCTAGTCCCGGCGGTCGGTTCCACCTCATTGCACCCACGGTACCCCCACACAGCCGCAGTATGATTTCGCCTTGGTTAATTTTCCGAGAATTTTTTCCATGCAATAGAATTGCTCTGCGCGCCGCCGGGTTCGTGGCAGTCCGATTGAAGCAGCGCGACACGTCCCGTTCCAAGCAAGGTTAAGGATCAGTTGCTCAGGAGTCCGATCTCACGCGCTGTGGTGGTGGCTAGCGCCTGTTTCGCGGCCATCTCTCCGTTTTTCTGGTGGGGCAATGCCTCGGGGCATGATTTCGAATTCCACATGCTTTCGTGGATGGAAGTCCTGGGCCAGTGGAAACACGGCATCATCTATCCGCGCTGGGCGGCGCTGGCGCACTGGGGATACGGCGAGGCTCGCTTCTTGTTTTATCCGCCCGCTTCCTGGACTCTGGGCGCCGCGCTCGGCGTTGTGCTGCCCTGGAAGATGGTGCCGGGTGCGTATTGCTGGGTCGCACTAGCGCTGGCCGGAGCCGCCATGTACCGGCTCGCCCGTAATTGGCTCCCCGCCCCGGATGCCCTGTTTGCCGCCGTGTTTTATGCGCTGAATCCCTACCACTTGCTGATCGTCTATTGGCGGAGCGCGTATGCCGAATTGTTGGCGGCGGCGCTTCTGCCGCTTCTGCTCGTGTGTCTGCTGCGGATCTTTTCGGTATCCGAGCCTGGTTTGCGTCCGTCGTTGTGGCTGAGCCTGCTGCTGGCTGCAGCCTGGCTGACCAACGCGCCCGCCGCCATTATGATCCATTACTCGGCCGCCGGGTTGGCGCTCCTGCTCGCCGCGTATAAGGCTGCGACCGAACGCGATAGGGCGGGGGCGCTCTGGCGTCCGCTGATCCGGACGGCGCTGGCGATGCTCTTAGGAGCTGGCCTCGCTTCGTTCTATTTGCTGCCCGCGATCTATGAACAGCGTTGGATCAATCTCAGCGAGGTGCTGGCACCGGGCGTCCGTCCGCAGGACAATTTTCTCTTCACGCCCACCGCCGATCCGGATCACAATCGATTCAATCTTCTGGTCTCGATCATCGCCCTGGCTGAGATTGCCGCTCTCACATTCGCGATGTGGTTTTCCAGGAGGAAGAGACGTCCCGCTACTTCATCCGTCACTCTGTGGATATTGCTGGGCGCATGGGGCACGAGCAGCGCGTTCTTCATGCTCTCGCCCAGTAATCCGCTGTGGCAGTACCTGCCCAAGTTCCGTTTTGCACAGCTTCCCTTCCGTTGGCTGCTCTGCATGAACGCCGCTTTAGCCATGCTTCTGGCCATGGCCGCCAGGCGCTGGACCTCGCGCGTGCTGGTCTGCGCGTCTTTATTGGGTGTCATCATCCTGGCCGGGTATCGCACGCAGTCGCCTTGGTGGGACACGGCCGCCGATGTCCGCGAGATGCGCGACGCGGTTGCCGACGGCGGCGGCTATGAGGGCACGGACGAATACGTACCCGCCGGCGTGGACGCCTACGAGCTAAATAAAGATTTGCCTCGCATCAGCGACGACAACGGTTCTCCGGTGGCGGGCAAGATATTGGCTTGGCGGGAAACGGAGAAGCACTTCACGGTGTACGCCGCTTCGCCGCAAACTTTGACCGTGCGCCTGTTCAACTACCCTGCGTGGGAGGTTGTAGTGAACGGCAAGCCCGCCGCAACTCGGACCACCGACGTCACCGGCTTGATCGTAATTCCCGTCGCTGCCGGGGAGAGCGATGTTCAAATTAAGTTCCGCCGGACCATCGATCGTCTCGCCGGAAACGCCATCTCGCTAATCAGCCTGGCTGGGTTCGTTTTCCTCTGGAAGAGAACACGCCAGAGGGGAACTTAGAGAGCAAGCAAATGCAACGTCGAATCCTTCTCGCAACCTCAAATGCCGGCAAGCTTCGCGATTTCGCTGGAGCGGCCGCGCCCCTGGGCATCACCATCGCCAACATCCCGAACTTCTCTTCCCTGCCCGAGGTGGTCGAAGACGGGGTCACCTTCGAGGCGAACGCGCGCAAGAAGGCGGAGTCCTACAGCCTGGGCGTTCCGGGCGAGCTGGTTTTGGCTGACGATTCTGGCTTGGAGATTGACGCGCTCGGCGGCGCTCCGGGAGTCCACTCGGCGCGCTATGCGGCCGATGAGCCGCATTTGGCGGAGTGCAACTCCGATGACGAAGCCAACAACGCCAAGGTGCTGCGCGAACTCAAGGGGATTCCAGAGGACAAACGCACGGCGCGCTTTGTCTGTGTGCTCGCCGCCGCGCGCGACGGCCAGACGCTGCACTCCTGCGGCGGCAAGGCCGAAGGCGTGATTCTCGACGCGCCCCGGGGCACGAACGGCTTCGGATATGATCCGTTGTTCTATTTTCCAAAAATCAAAAAGACCTTCGCCGAACTGAGTGCTGAAGAAAAGGCGCAGTACAGCCATCGCGGCGCGGCTTTTCGCGCGTTCCTGGAATGGTGTCGAGGTGGCCGCGACCAGGAGCGCTAACCGCGGAGCCGCAAAGAACAAAGAACAAGGAACAGGGAACAAAGACCGCAGAGGAAATTTAAAGCCGAAGGCTTGTGCGCCGCGAATTCCGCACATTCGCCATAACCGGCAAGTCCTTCTCTGTGTCCTCGGCGAGCTCTGCGGTTAAAATAGGTTTAAGCTTTCCTTGACTCCGTTCCCCGGCAAAAGGATAATAGCCAGTTTGTATATCGGACCACGTAAGGAGCCGTCATCGTGGCATCAACTGCCAGTCCCGTCGCTCCCCGCATCAAACCAGGCGTAGCTCCACTGCGCGCCGGGGAAGGCACTTCGTTCCTGCTGCGCCGTCTGCATTCGCTCAGCGGGGTCGTGCCCATCGGAGCCTTCCTTCTCGAACACTTCATCTCGAACGCCGAGGCCTTCAAGGGCCCGTTGGCCTATGGGAAGCAAGTCGAGTTTCTGAACAGCCTGCCCGGCGTCTTTCTGCTGGAGCTGTTCTTCATCTGGATTCCGATCCTCTACCACGGCCTCTACGGCGTCTACATCTGGTATCAGGGCGACACCAACGTCGCGAGTTATCCGTGGACCGGAAACTGGCTCTACACCTCGCAGCGCTACACCGGCATCATCGCGCTGATCTACATGGTGCAGCATACGTACTTCCTGCGCTTCACGGGCGTGCACCTGCCGACGCATCCCATGCAATCATTCGCCAAGGTTCAAATGGAATTCCAGAACCCTTGGATGATTGTGTTTTATGCGATCGGCATCGTCGCGGCTTCGTGGCATTTCAGCTACGGGTTGTGGCTGTTCGCCGCGAAGTGGGGCATCACGACAGGCGAAAAGGCCCGCCAGCGTTTTGGCTATCTTTGTCTAGCGCTTGCGCTCGGCCTGGTTTCGATTGGCGCGGCCAGCATGTACGGGTTCCTGAGCGCGGCGCCGCAGCCGCTGGATTCGAATTCTTCGGAAAATATTGTAATGCGATAGTGATTGAATACGGTCGTTAGTCGTTAGTCGTTGGTGGTTCGCAATTGGTCGTTCGCAAGTCGTTCGCAAAATGAGGGTCGCTAACGACCAACGACCCGCGACCAACGACTAAGATTGGATTTATACAGCATGGCAGCTCCGAAAATTATCGTGGTAGGCGGCGGCCTGGCGGGTCTCGCGGCCGTCATCAAGATCGCCGAGATGGGCGGCGAGGTTGATCTGTTCTCGATCGTCCCGGTAAAGCGTTCGCACTCGGTTTGCGCGCAAGGCGGCATCAACGCGGCCAAGAACCTGAAGGGCGAGGGCGATTCCACTTACAAGCATTTCGACGACACAATTTATGGTGGCGACTTCCTTGCCAACCAGCCACCGGTCAAAGCCATGTGCGAGGCTGCTCCCGGCATCATCGATCTGCTCGACCGCATGGGCGTTCCTTTCAACCGCACGCCCGAGGGACTGCTCGACTTCCGCCGCTTCGGTGGCACGCTCTATAACCGCACGGCGTTTGCCGGAGCCACCACGGGCCAGCAACTGCTCTATGCACTCGACGAGCAGGTTCGCCGCTATGAATCCGAAGGCAAGGTAAAGAAGTACGAGCATTGGGAGTTCCTCTCCGCCGTGCTCGACGGGCAGCGCGTCTGCCGCGGCATCTGTGCGATGGATCTGCGGACGATGGAAGTCCGCACCTTCCCCGCCGACGCCATCATCATCGCCACTGGCGGATGCGGCGCCATCTTCGGCAAGTCTACGAATTCGGTGGTCTGCACCGGATCGGCCCAGTCGGCGCTCTATCAGCAGGGCTGCTATTACGCGAACGGCGAGTTCATTCAGGTGCATCCCACCTGCATTCCTGGCGAAGACAAGCTGCGCCTAATGTCGGAATCGGCGCGCGGCGAAGGCGGACGGGTTTGGGTTCCCAGGACTGCGGGCGACAAGCGCGATCCCAAGTCGATCCCCGAAAAAGAGCGCTGGTATTTTCTCGAGGAGTGGTATCCGAAGTACGGCAACCTCGTTCCACGCGACGTGGCCACGCGCGCGATTTTCAAGGTCGTGTTTGAGGAGAAGCTCGGCATCGACGGGCAGCCGATGGTCTACCTCGACCTCACGCACATCGACGCCAAGACGCTCGACCGCAAGCTGGAAGGCATTCTCGAAATCTACGAGAAGTTTGTTGGCGACGATCCCCGTTACACGCCGATGAAGATTTTCCCCGGCATGCATTACACCATGGGCGGACTCTGGGTCGACTACAAACAACACACCAATATCCCCGGCATCTTTGCCGCGGGTGAGGCCGAATACCAGTACCATGGCGCGAACCGGCTGGGTGCGAATTCGCTGATGTCCTGCATCTTCGGCGGCTTTATCGCCGGGCCAGCCGCCGTGGAATATGGGAAAAGTGTGCAAGCCGCGCCCGGCAACGGACACTTCGAGGCGGAACGCAAGCGTCAGGAAGACATCAACTCTGGCCTGATGAAGGCCGACGGCACCGAGAATCCGTTCCTGCTCTGGCGCGAACTGGGCGCGGTGATGACCGAGAATTGCACCGTCATTCGCTACAGCAAGAAATGCCAGGAAGCGGACGCCAAAGTCGTCGACTTGCTGCATCGCATCCAGAAGATCAACCTGAGCGACCGCTCGCAGTGGGCCAATACGACGGTCGCCTTTGCGCGCCAGCTCTACAACATGCTGCAACTCTCGCGTGTGATCGCGCAGGGGGCGGCCATGCGCGACGAGTCGCGCGGCTCGCACTACAAGCCGGATTTCCCCGAGCGTGACGACAAGAACTGGATGAAGACCACGAAAGCCGTCTTCGCGCCCGATGCGGATGAGCCGAAGTTCGAATTCGAGCCAGTGGATGCAGCGCTGATTCCGCCGCGACCGAGGAAGTACTGAGGCAGATTATGTATCGTCATCGCGAACTGGAAAAGCCGCAGTTGACTCGCGCCGATTATGGAGAACCGGGAAGGGCGCACCTTACCCGCTTCGTTCATAAAGAACCGGGAAGGGCACGAGTTCCACTCGTGCCGATTGCGACGTTCCCCACAACCGCGGCTTTAGCCGCTGAGGTCCAAGGGTCGAGTTTGAATCCTAGGAAGGCGGAGCAATACCGATATTCGGAGGAATTAAGAACTAACCGGCCGACCACAGGATTCTGATGAACATAATTCCGATGATGAACGAAGTCTTGAGCGTCGCGAATTCGATGATCGGTGAATCCGCGTTGCCAGATTTCGGAGTTGCGCCCGATCAGTGTACCGAGTTCATGGGAGTACGCGCCCTTGATTAACTGGACGGCGCGCTCGATGGTTACGTCCTGAGCGGGTGTGAGCAGAAGATGGACGTGATCGGGCATGAGGACAAAGGCGTGCAAAGCATAGCGGCCTTCGCGACGGTAGTGATACAGAGTTTGGAGAAGTAAGCGGGCATAGTTTTCGACGACGAAGAGTCGACGGTGATGCCAGGTGGAGAAAGTTAAGAAATAGGTTCCGGGAGGAGAAAAGAGTCGGGAAGGCCTCAAGAGCAACCTCAGCGGCTGGAAGCCGCCGTTCTCTTCGAGCTTAAATCGGCACGAGTGAAACTCGTGCCCTTCCCGGTTATTTTTCTTATGATGCTATTTCGTTTTGGGAAAATTTGAGACGGCGCTGATTGAAACGCGCTCTGAATTTGACTCAAGCTAAGAGTTAAAGGCTAATAAGCTAAATGCCAAACACAAAATCCGTAATTCTCAAGATCAAACGCCAACTCACCCCCGAGGCCAAGCCGTCGTGGGAAGAGTTCGAGATTCCTTACAAGCCGAACATGAACATCACTTCGGCGCTGATGGAGATCGCGGCCAACCCTGTCACCCGCGATGGCAAGCAGACCACGCCCATCACCTACGACTCGAGTTGTCTCGAGGAAATCTGCGGCTCCTGCGCCATGCTGATCAATGGACGCGCCCGCATGGCGTGCTCTTCCCTGCTCGATCACCTCGAACAGCCGATCAAGCTCGAGCCGCTCACAAAGTTTCCCGTGGTGCGCGATCTGGCCGTCGATCGCAGCGTGCTCTTTGAGAATTTGAAAAAAGTGAAAGCCTGGGTGCCGGTCGATGGCACCTATGACCTCGGTCCCGGCCCGCGCATGACCATGGAGGACCAGGAAATCGCCTATCCACTGTCGAATTGCATCTCGTGCTGCTGCTGCATGGAAGCCTGTCCGCAGTTCAACGACGACACCGGATTCGTCGGCGCAGCCACCATCTCGCAGGTCCGCCTGTTCAACACGCATCCCACCGGCCAGGCCTTGAAGCGCGAACGGTTGACGGCGCTCATGGGAGACGGCGGCATCCAGGAATGCGGCTATGCGCAGAATTGCGTCGAGGTTTGCCCGAAGAGCATTCCGCTGACCACGTCGATTGCTGACGTTGGCGGGCAGGTCATGAAACAGGCGCTCACCGACCTGTTCCGCAAGTAAGGGAGGCTTTCGGGGCGGATCCGGGTTTTTCCGTCCCGAACTGGCACTTTTTTCCTTTTTTGGCACCGAAAATCGACACTTTGAACCCGGGTAACCGCCCGCAACTGCCTTAAGTAATGGAGCTTAGCTCGATTACTTCCCAAATTTTTTCATCTGTGATTTACAATTACGAATCCCGCAGGTAAATGGCGTTTTTCCACAGCCTCCGGGAATTGGCTTTGAGCGACTCAAGAATGTTAATAACCAGGACGCAAAGCTTCGCGACGCAAGCCGCGACGCAAGCATGGACGAGCTCCAAACCGCCCGCCACGCTGGCGGTTACGCTGTTTGCGCTTGCGGTTCTGGTTGCGGTGGCTGCCCCGGAAGCCTTCGCGTTGCGCCACGTCGAGAGCCACCGCCATCATCGCATTCTGCACTTGTACCGTTTCCGCGGACTGCGCGGTGTGCTCTGGAATCCGTTGTTCCGTCCGACGCACGATTCGCTGGTTCGGCAAAACGAAGAGATTGACCGTCTTGAGTTGCCCCGCATTCAGGATGACAACGAACTGGAAGCTTTGAAGGCCTCGCACGAACTGGTACCAATCGTGGCCAGCGATTCGCTGAAGATCGAGCCTAGCCTCGATCCCTCACGCCGCTATTGCCGCCCCTGGACCCGCGATTTCGTTGCCGATCTTTCCGAGGCTTATTACCGCCAGTTCCACGATCAGATCCAGGTGAATTCCGCGGTACGCACGGTGAAGGTGCAGAAGAAGCTTCGCCGCCATAATCGGAACGCGGCTCCTGCCGAAGGCGACACGGCGTCGTCTCATCTGGCCGGAATCACGGTCGATCTGCAGCGCCGCGGTTTGAGCAAAGATGAAATCCGCTTTATCGAGCACTATCTGTTCTATCTGAACGCGCTCGGTCTGGTCGAACCCGAAGAGGAAAGCCGCCACTGGTGCTTTCACGTGATGGTCTCGGACCGCTATAGCGACTGGCGCCAGACGCAGACGATGTTCCCGCTCCCGCCGACGCAAGACCCCGTCGCAACAACTGCTAGCGCATTGGGCGGGACCAACTAGATTCCCACTGAGCGTCCTTCTTAGCGTCGTTCGGAACTCTGCCTCCGTTACAATCTTCACAGCATGATCGTTCTGATGGCCGGTCTCCCGGGAACTGGCAAGACCACGCTGGCGCGCGAACTGGCCAGCCGCACGCAAGGCGCGCTCCTCGGCAAGGATGAAATTCGCGCCGCCTTGTTCTCGCCGGATGACATCGAATACTCTGACAAGCAAGACGACTTCGTAATGGAGGTCATGCTCGACGCGGCTCGCTACCAGTTGCAGAAGAACCCGGCTCGTAAGATCTTTCTCGACGGCCGGCCTTTCTCGCGGGCCTATCAGATCGACCGCGTTCTCGCCTTCGCGCACGAACTGGCTCAGCCCTGGACGATCATCGAATGCACTTGTTCCGACGATTCCGCCCGGCGACGACTCGACCTTGAACCGGACCTATCGCATCCCGCACATAACCGTTCGTTCGCCCTCTACCTCGAAGTGAAGTCCCGATTCGAACCGATCGCTTATCCCAAGACGACGATCTCGACGGACGAACCCCTCGCGCAATGTATCGAGCGGGCTCTGGCGGCCATTGTGCGCAATCGCTAATGACTAATGACTGATCTGGCGGAACCAGGGCACTGAGATGTCCAGCGCTCTAGCGCCAACCCGGGATCGACTGTCGTACAATGAAAGATTGCAAAAATACCTATAAGGAGCATCCATGCGAACCCTGCTGCATACGCTCGTCCTAATCGGCTCCACTTCGCTGCTCTGCGTTGCCCAGGCGGCCCAACCGGCGACGCCCGCGCCCGCTGCCGCTGAACCGACGGCCATCATCCACACCACCGCTGGCGACCTCCAGTGCACGCTGTTTCCCAAAGTCGCTCCCATTGGCGTCGAGAATTTCATTGGCCTCGCCAAGGGCACCAAGGACTGGACCAGTCCCGTTTCCCACACCAAGAAACACGGCGTGCCGCTTTATGACGGCACAATTTTTCACCGCGTGATCCCGGAGTTCATGATTCAGGGTGGAGATCCCCAGGGCAACGGCGAAGGCGATCCCGGCTACAAGTTCAAGAATGAGACTTCGCCCAGCGTCAAGTTCGATCGTCCCGGGCGTCTTGCCTATGCGAACGCAGGCCCCGACACTAATGGCAGTCAGTTCTTTATCACTGAAGTTCCCTACCCCAGCCTCAATGGCGGCTATACCATCTTCGGGCAGTGCGATGACGCCGCCGTGGAACTGGTAAAGAAAATTGCCCGGATGGCCACCAACGGGGAAACGCCACTGCGCCCCGTCAAGATCACGCACATCGAGATCCATACCGGTGGCGCATCCGCCAAGCCCGCGGCCGCCGCCCCGAAACCATCGGCTGGTGTGAAGACACCGGCGCAACAGCAATAACGAAGACGAGCCTCGTCTTTACTGCACGCGTAAGAAGATCAATTTTGTCGAGGAGACTATGACCCGCACACCCGGAACCTATGCCGTGTTTGAAACCAGCGAGGGCACCATCGTTTGCCGCCTGTTCGAAAAGGATGCCCCCAAGACTGTCGCCAACTTTGTCGACCTCGCCGAAGGCAAGCGCGAGTGGACGCATCCCACCACTCGCAAGAAAACCAGCGACCCTCTTTATCATGGAACGATTTTCCATCGCGTGATTCCCAACTTCATGATCCAGGGCGGCGACCCGATGGGCACCGGATTTGGCGGACCCGGCTATCAGTTTGAGGACGAAACCAAAGGCTCGCCGCATAAATTCGACAAGCCGGGAAAGCTTGCCATGGCCAACGCCGGCCCCAACACTAACGGATCGCAGTTCTTCATCACCGTCGCCAACACCGACTGGCTGACCGGCAAACACACAATTTTCGGCGAAGTAGTCGAGGGCTACGATATCGTCGAAAAAATCTCGAAGGTCGCCAAGAATCGCCAGGACCGTCCCAGCAAGGACGTCGTAGTGAAGTCGTTAACAATTGAACGCTAGCAGCGGAAATCCGGGTGCCCCGGGTCTCGCGCTTTTCGAGACTTGGGAGCGGGGAGCACGGCCCCATTGTGAGCCCCGTCACACCCTCCCGTGATTGGCAGCACCCTTTCTCTTCCCACTGTATTCTTTATAATGATTCGGTTCTTTCCCGGCCTCTGGAGGCTAGCGCATGACGTCGTTCAACGGAATCCCCCTCCCCCCTAACGGACAACCAATCGAATACAGCAACGGCAAATACACCGTTCCCAATCACCCGATCATCCCTTTCATCGAGGGTGACGGCACGGGCCGCGATATCTGGAAAGCCTCCGTTCGCGTATTCGACGCGGCTGTCGAAAAGGCGTATCAGGGAAAGCGTTCCGTGGCGTGGTATGAGGTTTTTGCCGGCGAGAAAGCCAAAGCCCGATTTCAGAACTGGCTGCCCGACGACACCATCAGCGCCATTCGCCAATTTCGCGTCGCCATCAAAGGCCCGCTGACCACGCCTGTCGGAGGCGGTATCCGCTCGCTCAACGTCGCCCTGCGCCAGATCCTCGATCTATTTGGCTGCGTGCGGCCGGTGAAGTATTACTCTGGAGTGCCATCGCCGGTGAAGCATCCCGAGCGCATGAACATCGTCATCTTCCGCGAAAATACCGAAGACGTCTACATGGGCGTCGAATGGGAAGAAGGCACTGCCGATTGCGCCCGCCTCATCGAATTCCTCAACAAAGACATGTTGAAGGGCGGCAAGAAGCAAATCCGTCTCGACTCCGGCGTCGGCATCAAACCGATTTCCGTGACTGGTACAAAACGCCTGGTGCGCATGGCGATTAAGCACGCTCTCGAAAACAAGTGCAAGGCGGTCACGCTGGTGCACAAAGGCAACATTCAGAAGTTCACCGAGGGTGCTTTCCGCAAGTGGGGATACGAATTGGCCACCGAGGAATTCCGCAACCAGGTCGTGACCGAGCGCGAGAGCTGGATCATCGACAACAAAGATAAGAATCCCAATCTCACGGTCGAGGAGAATGCCAACCTCATCGAACCCGGCCTGGAATTTGCGACCGACGATTTCCGCCAGGATCTCTACAAAGAGGTGAAGAGTTGCATCGATACCATCTACACCACGCACGGCAAAGGCGCATGGAAGAAGAAGCTGATGATCAACGACCGCATCGCCGACTCTATTTTTCAGCAGGTGGTGACGCGAGCCGATGAATACAGCGTTCTGGCCACGCCGAATCTGAATGGCGACTACATCTCCGACGCTTGCGCCGCGCAGGTCGGGGGACTCGGCATCGCTCCCGGAGCCAATGTCGGCGACGGTTACGCGATCTTCGAAGCCACACACGGCACGGCGCCTAAATATGCCGACAAGGATGTCATCAATCCCGGATCAGTCATTCTGTCGGGCGTCATGATGTTCCGCTTTCTGGGATGGACCGAAGCCGCCGATCTGATCGAGCAAAGCCTGGAGCGCACCATCGAGCAGAAAAAAGTCACTTACGATTTCGAGCGCCTGATGGAAGGCGCGACCAAAGTGAAGACCAGCGAGTTCGCCACCTGCATGATCGAAAACATGACGGTCCCAGTGGCGGCGGATTGATGGTTTACCCCGTGCATCTCTGTATACCCTGTGGTTAAGGGTTTGGATTTTTCTGCGAGAAAGGAAAAAACATCATGCGCAATAAAGTCACCATCGTAGGTTCCGGAAACGTAGGCGCGACCGCTGCTCACTGGATCGCATCGAAAGAACTCGCCGATGTCGTGCTCATCGACATCGTGGAAGGCGTCCCGCAAGGCAAGGGACTCGATTTGCTCGAAGCCATGCCGATCGAGAAGCGTGATTCGGCCATTCTCGGCACCAACGACTATGCCGACACCGCCAACTCCGACATCGTCGTCATCACCGCCGGAATTCCCCGCAAGCCCGGCATGAGCCGCGACGACCTGCTCAACACCAACTACAAGATCATGAGCGATGTGGTCGGCAAGGTGGTGCACCACTCGCCAAACTGCATTCTCATTATCGTCTCTAACCCGCTCGACGCCATGGCACAGGCCGCTTACAAGATCAGCGGATTCCCCCGCGAGCGCGTCATCGGCATGGCCGGAGTGCTCGATTCCGCCCGCTTCCGTACGTTCATCGCGCAAGAACTCAACGTCAGCGTCGAGAATGTAAACGCCTTCGTCCTCGGTGGACACGGCGACACCATGGTCCCGCTTCCCCGTTATTCGACCGTCGCTGGTATCCCGATCACCGAACTGATGCCCAAAGACCGCCTCGATGCGATCGTCCAGCGCACGCGCGACGGCGGAGCCGAGATCGTCAAGTACCTCAAGACTGGTTCGGCGTACTACGCCCCGTCAGCCGCCGCGACCGAGATGGTCGAGGCCATTCTCAAGGATAAGAAGAAGATCCTTCCCTGCGCCGCTTATCTGAACGGAGAGTACGGCATTCACGGGCTCTACGTCGGTGTGCCGGTGAAACTGGGCGCGAAGGGGATTGAGCAGATCATCGAGATCAAACTTACGCCGGAAGAGAAAGTGGCCTTGGACAAGAGCGCGGCCGCTGTGAAGGAACTGATCGCGGTGATTAACGTCTAGCGGATTGGAAGATCGTGTGGCAGCGGGGCTCTACCAAACGGGGCTAAGCCCCGTCACCACGCAATTTCCTCTACCGGTACCGAAAACACCGCAACCATGATTTCTCTTCCGTGAACGCTCCCGGCTCGCTATAGTGTCTGGGGCCATTACACGATGGACTTCGATCAGCTTGAAATCTTTCTCGAAGTGGCGCGGCTCTCCAGCTTCTCGCGCGCGGCGGAGCAGCGTTTCCGCACTCAGCCCGCCATCTCATCGCAGATTCGTGCGCTGGAAGAAGAAGTCGGCGCGCGCCTGCTCGACCGTTCCGGCGGCCGCGTCTCGCTGACCGCTTCCGGCAAGTTGTTTTTCAAGTATGCCGAGGAGACGATCGAGCGGCGTAAGACCATCCTCACCGAGATCGCCGAAACCGAGCGCGTGCCCCGCGGCGAAATTGTCGTCGGAGCGAACGAAGGCACCTGCCTGCACATCCTGCCGGAAGTGTTTGCGCAATTCAAGCGCGACTATCCGAATGTTTCGGTGAGCATCAAGCGTTCGGACTATGCCCGGATTCTCGAGTCGATCCTCGAAAACGTGGTCGATTTTGGAGTGGTGTCGCTGCCGGTGAACGACAACCGGCTTGAGGCGCAGATGATTCATCGCGACGAACTGGTCGTGATCACGGCCCCGCAGCATCCCCTGGCAGCGAAGAAGAGCGCGACCGTAGCCGAGATCGCCGCCTATCCGCTGGTGGTGCCGAAGCTCGGCCACACTCGCGACGCGCTTGACGCGCTCTTTTATGACCACCACTTAAAGCCAAACCTCGCCATGGAACTGGATTCCAGCGAACTGCTGAAGCGTTTTGTGGCCGCCGGAGTGGGTGTGGGATTTATCGCGCGCTCAAACATCGAAGAAGATATTCGCGCCAAAGCGCTGGTTGCGATCACCTTCGCCGACGCGCAGATTCGCCGCGATCTCGCGATTGTCTTCCGCAAAGACAAATCGCTCAGCCGCGCCGCCAAGGCGTTCATGGAGATCGCGGTCAAGCAGAAGAATTTTTCCGCCGCCGGAGCCGGGAAGCGTGCGAAATGAACCAAGCTGCAATGTGCCGCATCGCATGTTTTTCACTCTGCTTGTCCGTGCTGAGTGTGCCTGCCGCAGCCCAGAAGCAGCCGGCCAGCAGCAAAGCCGCGGCCACTGCGAATAAGCTCGTCGCGCTCAAAGTCACAGGGACGACGCGCTATACCGACAAAGAAATCCTCGCCGCCAGTGGTTTACAACTAGGGCAGAACGCCGCCGACGGCGATTTTAAAGAGGCGGTGCAGCGCCTCGGCAATTCCGGCCTGTTCAGCGAACTTACGTATTCCTACACCACGTCAGCCTCAGGCGTGAAGCTTGAACTGGATCTCGCCGATATCGACAAGAGCAAGCTGGTCTCGGCGCAGTTTGAAAATTTCGTCTGGTTCACCGATGACGAACTGCTCACCGCACTGCAACGCCGGGTTCCGCTGTTCAAGCAATTGCTGCCGCTCGGCGGCAACCTTCCCGACCGGGTTTCGGAGGCACTGCAAGCCATCCTCACCGAGAAGAACTATCCGGGCCGGGTGAATTACCTGCGCGAGGTCGCCGACCAGAATGGAGGCCATCTGACCGCCATCGGGTACCGGGTGGAAGAAGTTACGCTTCAGATTCGCGGATTCGAATTCCCCGGCGCTTCGCCGGAGCAAGCCGCGCTGCTGACAACCGCAGTACGCCGCGCCGTGGGAGGAAACTACGCCCGCTCCGCTCTTGCGGCAGTCGCGAAGTTTGACCTGCTGCCCGTCTACCTGCAACGCGGATATCTGAAGGCCGCGTTCGGACCCGCCAACGCCCGCGTGGTGCCGCAACCCTCCGCTGCAGCCGGCGAACCTGCCCCGGCTGAACTTCAGGTGGATGCCATCGTGCCCGTGACGCCGGGCAAGGTGTACTCAACCTCTGGCGTCGACTGGAAGGGCAATTCCGTGATCCCCACCGGCGAGCTCGCGCCGCTGCTCCATCTGCCGCCCGGCCAGCCCGTCAACGCCGTTCGCCTTCTAGAGGATGTCAAGGCCGTAGACAAGCTCTACCGCAGCCGCGGATATATGGCGGTTCAAGTCAAACACGCCGCGCAGTTCGACGACGAAAAAAGCACCGTCCACTACGACCTGAACATCGTCGAGGGCGACCTCTACAAGATGGGAGAGTTGGAGATCCTGGGGCTCGACACCCAGTCCACCGCTCGCATGAGAGCGGCGTGGACGCTACGCGAAGGCGAGCCCTACAACGACGACTATCCCAAGAAATTCCTGGAGGAGACCGGGAAGCTTCTGCCTCGCGGCGTTACGTGGAACAGAAGCATACACGTATCGCTGGACGCCAAGGACAAGACGGTGGACGTGGAGATTCGCTTCAAGCAGCAGTAGCCCGGAGACTGGGTCGCCTAAAGGGCAAATAGTTTGTAACCTGGCGCTTGCGCCCGCATCTTTATCTTGACATCATGAACTTGGCGCTTGGAACGGCCACCACATTGCACAGGAGAGAAAACCAGAATGAAAGCAAATCGAATAGCGGCTGCGGTTCTTGGGATGCAGATGTTGGTCGGACTGGCGGCGGTACCGGCGCTGGCTGCCGGCAAGAGCCAAACCTTAACCGGCGAAGTGAGCGACGCCATGTGCGGAGCGAAACATGAAATGCCCGGCAAGGCCGTCGATTGCACGCGCGGCTGCATCAAGCATGGCTCGAAATACGCGCTCGTGGTCGGCGACAAAGTCTATACGCTCGAGACCTCGGATCAAGCCGCACTCGGCAAGTTGAATGATCTGGCTGGGGCAAAGGCCAAGGTGACCGGCGACGTGGACGGCACCACGATCACGGTGAAGTCGGTGGCGGCGGGATCGTAATACAGGCAATCGCAGCAGACCAGCAATAGAAAACCGGCGGTCAGCCCGCCGGTTTTTATTGTCTCCGGAATTCCCGTTACTGTTGCTGAGTTTGATTCGGGCTATCGTCCCGGCGCTTCAACGTCGGACGATCGTCGTCGCTGTTGCTGGTATCCGTGCCGTTGCCCGTCTTGTCGCTGGTGGAAGTGCGGCGCAAGCTGGGTTTGCTGCTGTCCTTCTCCTCGATTACCTTGTGGCGGTTCTCGATGGTCGCCAGCCGCGACTTTACGTCGTCAAACTCCGACGTGGTCACGATGTATTGCGCCTTCGCCGGCAGGATGGTCGCGATCTCCTTTTGCGAGGCCGCAATGCGATCGGGCGTCTGCGGGTGCGAAGCGAAGGCCTTGGCGATCGTACCCGGCTTCTTCTTCTCTTTCGCCTGAATCTTTTCAAAGAAACTGATGAAAGCCTGCGGATCGTATCCCGTCTTATACATGTATTGCAGGCCAAGATAATCCGCTTCCGCTTCGAAATTGCGCTGGAATTTCATGAACGTGAGCGGCAAGCCCAGGCCCGCGGCTTCATAAATGCCGTAGCCGATACCGCCGCCGATGAAGATCAGAGGAATGGTGCCGATGTTGGCCCACTGCGCCCGCGTCATCTGCCGCGTGCCGTGGCGGGCAGCAACGTGGGAAATTTCATGCGCCATCACACCGGCCAGTTCCGCTTCTTCGTCCGCCGCCAGAATCAGACCGGAGTTCACATAGAAAAATCCGCCCGGCAGCGCGAACGCATTCACTTCGTCGGAGTCGATGACCTTGATGGTGAACGGAACCTGTGCATCGGAATTCCGCACCAGATTCTGCCCGATGCGGTTGACGTACTCGTTGACCACCGGGTCCTGCACCAGCTTCACGCTGCTCTCAACCTGCATGGCGTACTGCTTGCCCATGCGGATCTCGGTTTCGAGCGAGTACCAGTTGCCCAGCCCGCGTCCGCCGATCTTACGATTGCCGATGGCATCCACATCGTCTTCTTTGCCGTCGTGCTTAACCTTGCTATCGTCGGGCTCCTGCACGGGAGCCGGACCGCTGGGAGCGGCTTCGGCGTTCGTGTCGGCAGAAGGCGAATCCGCAGGCGGAGCCGGGGTTGGACTGGTGCTGGCCGGTGGGTTCTGCGTCGGTGCGGTCTGGCCGGTTGTCGTTTGTGGTGCCGTTTGCGGCTGCGATGCTTGTGGCTGCGAGGTCTGAGGCTGCGCGCTGGGAGCCTGCGAAGTCTGATCCTGCGCCAGCAAAGGCAGCGCCAACAGCGCTACTAAACTCACGGAAATCAGCAATTTACGGAACGACATTTGAGCACCCCGCGGAAACCCAGCCGGTGAGACGATTATACCTCCGACGGCAAGTCGGGTGGGGCTAGAGTTTCCACCTAGTTGGACGCAGACGCGGGTTGGAAAGTTACCCGTTATTTTTGGGGGAATATAGCGTTCAAATGTCGGCGACACGGGTGCGTAGCGTTGTGCAGCTCTGAGAACGTCGAGAAACTCACTGACGAGAGCGAGGGGTGCGCCGCCTGCGTTGGCGGATTGACCTGGGAACCACGGCAGAGGCGAACAGCCATGCGAAGGTACGGGCGAGGTGGCAGCTGACCGCGCAGCCTGTGAACCACCTCGATATCGGTATATATTGCAGGGGAAAGGAACTACGACATGTGTAGGGAGAGCGTTGCAAAGTGGCTTGTCTGCTTCCTGCTCGTTTGCTGCGGCTGCGTAGGCCAGCAATTCAGCAAGCGGATGACAAATCAAGATGTGATCGACATGGTATCGCTCGGCCTGCCAGATGACGCGATTATAGAGAAAATCCGGTCAGTTACCGCGATAGACTTCGACACCAGCGTCCCAGGCTTGAGGGCCCTAAAAGCGGGAAGCGTATCAGACTCCGTCATCCGAGTCATGATAAGCCCGTCTTCTGGAAATAACCACGCTCTGACGCCCGATAAGCCGGGAGTTGCCGTTCGCGGTGAAGCTGTGTCTCCGGCGGAACCGCAGGGCTCGGCCCCGCCAACGGAGGTTGGAGTGTATCTGGTTCACAATGACAAACTGACGGAAGTGCAGCCGGAAATTGTCAACTGGCAGACTGGCGGCGTCCTGAAATCTACCGCCACGCTCGGCATCGTGAAGGGAGACAAGAATGGCAAGGTTCTAGGTGCTAAGAGCCGCACCCAGACGTCGATCCCGATGGAGTTCCTGATCAAAACACTTGAAGGAACATCCGTGGAGGAGTATCAATTGCTTCGGTTACACAAGAAGAGCAATCGCCGCGAGTTTCGCAGTGTGACGGGCGGCATTCTCCATGTCTCCGGGGGCGCGCAAAGGGATGAAGTCGCCTTTCAGCCCGAGAAAATTGGTAGCCGAATATGGAAAGTCGTAATCCGAGATCTCCCGATGGGAGAATACGGGTTCCTACCACCCGGGGTGGACTCCGCGAGCATTTCTTCATCTGGAAAGATCTACACGTTTGAAGTCGCGGAAGAGGCGATTACGCAAACATCAACAAACGTCTCTGAACCTCGGGACGCTGCGCAGGAACCAGCAGTAAATTCTGAAACGCCGCACCTACTGTCTGCTGTTGAAGTGACGATCGGCGCCTCATCGGACGAGAACCCCACGATCCGGCATGACGGAATCACGATCTCGCGAGTGGTTGCAGGCGGACCGGCCGATCTTGCAGGCATGAGGGCGGGGGACGTGGTTCTGGCAATAGACGGCCACTACCTCTACACGGGACAAGAAATGGCCGAGGAGGTCTTACGCCACAAACCAGGCACCAAAATGGCTATCCGCTATCGCCGCTACCGGACGATTTACGAGGCGTCAGTCGTAATGGGAGCCGAACAATAAGAATCGGGCCTTGGGGCGGAGCTCTTTGACCTCCGAGATCGACCCCTCCAGAACTTCACTTCGTGAAATCCCGGCTCCGCGCAGGAGGACGACTCGGAGGCGCGGCTGAAAGCTCTCTTACGTCCAGCGAAACCAGCGCAGCGCCAGAACAAACGACACTCCGCCCCAAACTGCCAGTACCAGCAGACGTCCCGATTGCGAGCCGAGCGACGCGCCTTCTATGATCGTGGCCCTCAGTGCGTCATTGAGCGCGGTTAGCGGCAACGCTTTGATGAAAGGCTGAGCGATCGCCGGAAATCTCTGATACGAGAAAAAGACGCCGGAAAAGATCCACATCGGCATCATGACCAGGTTGATGAGACCAGAGACGCTTTCGATTTTCTGTGCGCGGCAGGCGGTTAACAGCCCGACGCCGCCGAAGGCTACCGCTCCGAGCGAGCCCAGCAGGATGACAGAGAGAATCGATCCCTGCACTCGCATGTGAAAGACGAGCACACCGAAGCCCAGGAGCAAGCCTACCTCCACCACCATCAGGACCAGGCGGCTGCTGGTCAGGGCGAGCAGGAAATCGCTGCGGCGCATGGGCGTAGCGACGAAGCGCTTCAGCAGTTTGCGCTGGCGCATTTCCACCAGCGCGAAACCGACTCCCCACATGCCGGAGTTCATCAGGTTCATGCCGAGCAATCCGGGGATCAGGAAATCGATGTAGCGCGAACCGGGCTCGCTGGAAGTTTGCGAAGAAGTGGCAAGCGCGTCTTTGCGTCCGGCCGCGGATTGCAGTTTGGCGTCGATTTCGGCGCGGGAGAGCACACTCTCCGGACGCGCGGGATCGTAGTAGTAGGTGTAGCTGCCGTCGGGATTCGATTCGATTGCGAGATCGAACTTGCCGAAGTGGAAGGCCTTGAGCGCGGCCAAGCGATCAAGCACCGTGGCTCGAATGGTGGATCGCTTGCCCGGCGCGGCCTCCTGCGGCGAGCTTTGCAGCATGGCCAGCGTTTTCTGCGCGCCCGCGCCGTCGATCACGGCAACCCAGGTCACGTCCGCGGGCTTGTCGCGAAAGGCAATGCCCAAGCCTGCGGCCAGCAACAACGGAAAGATGAAAACCCAGAACACGACTTCAGGTTCGCGCTTAAGCTCGAGGATGCGTGCCCAGAGCAGATGACGGTATCCAGACCAGCGGCCGTTGCGGAGGGCGGGCGTAGGGGCTTCGGTGGCTGCCATTCAGTCTTCCCTCAGGTGACGGCCGGTGAGTTGCACGAAGACATCTTCGAGGCTGGCCTGGCGCGTGCTCAGATGTTCGAGTTGATGGCCGTGATTTGTCACCGCATCCAGCAGAGCGGGGATGGTGAGATGCGGCTCGCGGACACTCAGGCAGACGGCCGAATCTTCGCGACGGACGGATTCCACGCTGGGCAACGAGCGCCAGCGGTCGAGATTTTCGTTTTCGTTTCCGTCGTTATTCACCTTGAACTCGACCACGTGATGCCCCCCGAGGCGGTCGATCAAATCCGGCGGCGTGCCTTCGGCGATGATCTGGCCGTGATCGACGATGGCGAGATGGTCGCAGAGGCGTTCGGCTTCGTCCATATAGTGAGTGGTGAGCAGGACGGTGCCGCCTTTTTGCTGGAAGACGCGGATGATGTCCCAGAGCTGGCGACGGCTTTGCGGATCGAGTCCGGTGGTGGGCTCATCGAGAAAAAGGATGCGCGGATTGCCGACTAGCGCTGTGGCGACCGCCAGGCGCTGCTTCTGGCCTCCCGAAAGCTTGCCTACCCAGGCATCAGCCTTTTCGGTGAGTTCGAGTTCCTGGAGAACTTCGTCGGCCGAGCGCGGTTCGCTGTAAAAGCTGGCGAAGAGTTCGATGGTCTCGCGCACATTCAGCTTCTCCGAGAGGCGCGTTTCCTGGAGCGAGATGCCGATCCACTCCCGCAACTGGCGCGGGTTGTCGTCCCAGGTGTGGCCGAAGATACGGACTTCGCCCGAGGTGGGCGCGAGCAGGCCTTCGAGAATCTCGATGGTCGTGGTCTTCCCTGCTCCGTTCGGACCGAGCAGTCCGAAGCACTGGCCGGCTTCGATTTGCAGACTAAGGCCACGGACGGCTTCGACTTTTCCGTCGTAGGTCTTGCGCAGGTTCGTGCACTGGATCGGCGACTCCACCAAGGCATTCTAGCGCAGCTCTACGGCTCGGAATGTGAATGGCTTGTAACCGGCAGCGGCGTGTCGCCTTTAACATCGCGCCACAGAATCGCGTTTAACGTCCTGGCATCGGAAGCATCCGGCTTAGAGAAGTTCATCTGTGACGATTCCTTCGCTCCTGCCGCGGTTTTTTCGTTCACTCGATAGATGAGGCCGTTGCGTAGATTCTTGTCGTCGGCCTGATAAGGCGGCTGCGTTCCTGGACCAGAGAACAGTAGCGCCATGAGCGGCGCGCGGCCGTCGAACAGGTTCATTGCGGAAAGGCCGAGCAGGGATTCCATGGTGTGAATCACGCTGACGGTGGTGTAGAAGTTGTGGTCGACAAACGGTTGTAGCGAGCGCGGCGAATATTTGCTGATTACGAATGCTATGGAGCGATGGGCATCGACGTGGTCGGCGCCATCCTGTGCGTCATCTTCCAGCACGAAGATAGCAGTGTCGTCCCAGTAAGGGCTGTGGGAAACGGCATCGACTACGCGGCCGACGGCCAGATCGTTGTCCGCGACCGAGGCCTGCGGCGTGGGCTTGCCGGGGCGCGTGCCTCCGGTGTGGTCGTCAGGTAGGTAGAGGAGCGTGAACTGCGGAAGCTCCCTGGCGCTTCCCCTCGCTTTCACGAACTCGTCGAACTCGCGGAGAAACTCGTCGGCGCGGAGCTGGTCGGGATAGTCGGTTTCAAAATCTGGAAAGAGCGGGTCGTAGTGATCGCGCAACGCGGCCTTGGTGGGACGCATGCGCTGCATCTGCGGAATCGGCCACGGCCACGGGCTTGGTCCGCCGCGCGGGTTGCCTACGTTCGCCGGAAGTGGTTCGCCTTTCTTGATCTCGGGCACAGGACAGGTTGCGGAACTGGGAGACGGCGTTCCTTCTTTCGGCGATTTCGCTTTTTCGTTCTTGCACCACACGGCGGCGATGAATTCTCCGTAGATGCGGTAGGTCAAGTTGCGCTTCGCGAGGTTGTCCCAGAGGAAACCGCTGCCGGGATCGTCTACGTCGGGGATGCCTTGTTCGAGTGGAAACTCATCGGCCACGCTCCCGCCAGAATCATAAGTGCGCTCTTTGCTGCGATAGCCGATGGGCCAAGTCTTTTCGTTGTAATCGCTGGTGGTCGCGGCGGTGGACCAGATGTGTCCGTCGCCGGAGACTTCTCCGCTATCGTAGAAATTGTCGAGCACGCCGAATTGCTCCGCGAGCTTGTGCTCGTTGGGCGTGATGTCTTTGCCATACATGGTCAGCGACGGGTCGCCATCGCCCGCGGGCAGGTCGCCGAGAATCTGATCGTAAGTGCGGTTCTCTTTCAACACGTAAATCACGTGCCGGATGGGATTCGTTCCGCTGGCGAAGTCGATCTTGCTGCGCTCGGAAAATTGGAGATTGTCTTTGTAGAACTGTTGGGTGTAGTCACGGAGATTCTTCTCGATCTCCGAGAACGATAGACGCTGAAGGGAGCCACCGATCAGCGTCGGGATGTAGGGATGCTCTTTTCTTTTGCGCTCGCCTTTCAGCGTGCCCAGCATATTGTTGGGACCGCTGCCTTCTCCTTTGGCAGTGGCGATGAGCAGATCGTTGCCCACGATGGCGACCGCGCTGGGGTACCACTCGGTCGGGATGAAACCGAGGGGAATCGCGGAGTTGCTGGTTTTGTGCAGGTCGGCTTTCAAGTCGAATACCGCGATGGCATCGAGTCCGCCGCTGGCAACGAAAAGATGGTCGTCATTGTTCGAATCGTCTTTCGAAAGGACCAGAGCCTGGGGAGTGGCTCCCATCCCCATTGTGTTGTAGGAGCGAACGATCTTTCCCGCGTCCAGATCGACGGCCACTACGTTGCTGGTATTGCTCAAGGCGACATATAAGAGCGCCTCGTTGGCACTGAGTGCCATCGCGGTGGGATGCGAACCGGGCGCGGCAGGGCGGGGCGGGTAGAGGTCAATCCAGCGCGCTACCTGACTCGTTTCAAGATTCAATTCCGCTACGGCAGATCCATTCCACAGACTGACCCAGGCTTTGGTTCCCGCCTTGTTGGCGATCACCGTGTAGGGATATTCACTCGGAATATAGCGGCCGAGGCTGAGGTCAAACGACTGCAGGATTTTGCCAGAACCGGTGTCGAGAACGATGACATTGTCCGAAAGATTGTTAGCGATGAGCAGGCGATCACCCTTTGCGCCGGGCAACACGGCGAATCCGGCCGGATATGGGAGGGCGGTTCCGGCCGGAGTCGTGCGCAGGCCAAAAGCGACTTCTTTCCCGTCGGCGATCTTCTGGGGCGCAATCTTGATGAAACGCTCGGGACTAACCTTTCCGTCCGCGAACTTGTACACAGCGATGCCGTTGCCGGTACTGGTGGGCTTCTCGCCGGTAGGGTCGGTGATTGACCCCATCGAGGCATAAAGATGGTTGCCGTCAGACGAGAACGCGAGGCCGATGAAATAGCTTTGGCGAGTGGAATAGTCGTCGCTCAGGCGATCGTCGGGAAAATCGTGCAACTGGTTGTTGCTGAGATCGAGGATCGCGATGGACTGGCGGGCGCCGGATTCCTGCGTGCCGTATCCCTGATTAAGCAGCGCGGCGTAATGGCCGTCGGGACTCACGGCAATGGTCGCCGGAAAGCTGTTAGTGCGGGCGAGGTATCCGGGAACGGGGAGAGTCAGCGTCTTGCTGGTCGGGAGATTGATGCGGCGCGATTGGTCGGCGGCGCGCGCGACTACGAACACGAGCAAGAGCGAAGAAAGAGCGCAGAGAAAGAAGACCGCAATCTTTTTCACGAGCGGAGGCCTCGGGAGGGTTGTATCATTCGGCAGGTCTGCGAAGCAAACCGTCCAAGACCTACTCGGGGTCAGTAAAAAGTCAGCTCTTTCATGGGATAGTGCTTGCGGTTGCGCGTCCACAATTCCGCATGATTCAGAACCGCAGCCGCAGCAATCAGCGCGTCGCTCATTTGCACGCTGTGGCTCTTGCGATATTGCCGGAGGTAATCGCCGGCTTGGCGCCCAATCTCGTAATCGATGGGGACGCAGACAAGAGTACCAAAGAGTTGCGCAGTAGCCTCGTGCTCACGCGGCAACGCCCCGGCCCACAGTTCCGCTGAGCTTACTGGAGAGCACAGGATTGCCGTTCCCGATTCTGCCAGTTGAGTCCACTTCATTAAGACGTCTTGATTTCGTTCGCGAGAAACCTCAATGAGAATGTCGGAATCGACTAGAACACTCACCGCCGTCCAAGCCTCTCCAGACGAGTGTCGCGCCGCAAGCTGCGGATGTATTTTTCGGTGGAGTCGGGCAGGTCTTTACGATCTTTCCTGATACCTACGAAGGCAAGCATGGCCCTGCGTCGCTCCTCCAAATTGCCGAGATAGCGATCGCGCGCGGCTTCGCGCACGAGATGGGATATCGTCGTTTTCTCGCTCCGGGCCCGCGCGTGGAGGGCGTTCCAGAGATCGTCGTCCAGGTAAAGCTGGGTTCGCCGCATGATGTATAGTATACATCACTCAACCGTAGCAGCAATTATTTCGTCCCCACCAAATGCACTTCCGAGATCGGCTCTCCGGAACGTGACTTCTTCACCCCAATCAGCTCCACGGCCTTGGCGGCGATGTGCTCGGCGGAGACTTCGAACTCCTTAATCAGTTCCCAGGGAGCGCCGGAATCGCCGAAGCGGTCCTTTACGCCAATCGCTCCCGTAATCACGGGGATGCCGTAGAGCGCGGGCGACTGGGTGATGGCGCTCGCTACTGGCCAGGCCAGGGCGCCAATCTGATGCTCCTCAGCGGTGAGGACGACGCTGGTGTCGCGGGCGGCGCGCACGATGGCTTCGGTATCGAGCGGCTTCAGCGTGTGCATATTGAGAATGCGGGTCTCGTAGCCGAAATCTCGCTTCAGAATCCAGGCAGCGCGCATGGCTTCGGGCACCATGGGTCCGCAAGCGATGATGCTGAGGTCTTCACACTCGTCGCTGTAGTCGGATTCCAACTTGGTTTCGAAGGCGTCGATAAAATTCGCCGCCTCGCCACGCAGGCGAATCACGTTCGCTTTGCCGAAGACAAACGGCGTCTTCTCGTCGCTGACGATGGGCGTCGCCTCTCGGGCAAAGCGTATGTACTTCGGGCCAACATGCTTGAGCAGCAAATAATCGGTGGCTTTGCGGGTTTCGACCATGTCGCAGGGGACGACCACGTTCATGTTGGGGAGTCCGCACATGGCGAAGCAGTCTTCGAGGGCTTGGTGCGTGGCGCCGTCGGGGCCTACGCTGACGCCGCCGTGGGCTCCTGCGATCAGGACGTTGAAGTTGCCATAGCAGATCGAGGTGCGGATCTGGTCGAGATTGCGGGCGGCGGCGAAAGTGGCGTAGGTGCCGAAGACGGGAAGCTTGCCTTCTTTCGCTAGTCCGGCAGCGGCTGAGGTGGCGGACTGCTCGGCGATGCCCATGCTGATCCAGCGCGGCTTGCGCTCGGGCTTACCGGCGTAGAACTCGCTGATGGTGATGGAGCCGGAAATGTCCAGTCCAAAACAGACTACGCGCGGATCGTCGCCGTTTGCGGCCAGCGACTGGCCAAAGCCCAGGCGCGTGGGCTTCATCTGGACCTTCATATTTTCAGCGGCGTTCCACCAGTAGTTGCGGTGGAACTTGGGCATCTTGGCATCGAGTTTGCGCTCGACTTCCGCTTGATATTGCTTGGCATGGGCGAAGAGTTGCTCGACGGGAACCTGGCCTTCGAGTCCAAGCTCCTTCAATCCTTTATTAAGCTCGTCGAGGTTCGGGGCTTTGCCGTGCCATCCGGCCTGATCTTCCATGAAGCTGACGCCTTTGCCCTTGACGGTGTCGGCGATGATGACCGTGGGTTTGCCCCATCCCGTTTTTGCCTTTTCCAGGGCATCGACCACCTGCTGCATGTCGTGGCCGTTGATGTTGAGGACCTCCCATCCGAAACTGCGATATTTCTCTTCGAGGGGCTCGACGTTCATTACGTCCTTCACCCAGCCGTCGATCTGGAGGCGATTGCGGTCGATGATGCCGACCAGATTATCGAGCTTGAAGTGACCGGCTTCCATGGCGGCTTCCCAGATCTGGCCTTCCTGCTGCTCGCCGTCACCCATGATGCAGAAGACGTGGTGGTTCTTGTGGTCGAGTTTGGCGGCGAGTGCTATGCCCACAGCAATGCTCAGGCCCTGGCCCAGCGATCCGGTGGAGACTTCTACTCCGGGCAGTTTGAGCCAGTGCGGATGCCCTTGGAACGGCGAATAGAGCTTGCGCAGAAGCGCTACGTCTTCCTTCGGGCAGAAGCCGGCGAAGGCTAAGCCGAGATACAGGCTGGGCGCCTTGTGCCCCGTCGACCAGACGATGCGGTCGCGGTCGGGCCAGTTCGGATTCTTGGGATCGTGATTGGCGACGCGAAGGTAAAGGGCTGCGGCGATGTCCATGATCGAGAGCGTGCCGCCAGCGTGTCCGGAGGTAGCTGCGCACAGGGCGGCCAAGTCGTAGCCGCGCATCAGGTTGGCCTGCTGTTTCAATTCGTCAATGGTGTAGGAACGCAGAACTTCGCCGGTGACTGAATTTTGAATAGACATGGGGTTACTCCTTCGCTTACGCCGCGCGTTGGGCGACAATCCGGGCAAGGCGGGAAACGGCGCATAGGCTTGCGCATTTACCTGCAAGACGAGCGTAGCCAGCGCGGTTGCAGGGGTCAGTGAGCGCGGTCACAGGCTGGGGTGACGCAGAACTTCATAAGTATGATTGTCATCCTGAGCCAAGGACCTCTGCATTCCGCCGCGGCAAGAAAATGCATAGGTGTTCGCTTCGCTCAGGATGACAAGCTAAGTTTAGGCTACGCCGCTCTACCGCGCCGATTTGAAGATCGCGAACATCGCGCCTTGCGGATCGCCGATCACCGAGATGCGACCGGCTCCTTCGATCATCATGGGCGAGAGACAGAGCTTGCCGCCCAGATCTTTGGCCTTGGCGGCGGAAGCGTCGACGTCATCGACCTGGAAGTAGGCCATCCAATGGGTCGGCACTCCGGCGGGACGGTAGGCTGACGGCGGAATGCCTCCGATGAAATGCTCGCCGTTCTTGATGTGCAGATAGCCGGACGGATCTTTCGGGTCGGCGCAGATTTGCCATCCGAAAAGGCCGGAATAAAAGTCGGAGGCTCGTTTTGCATCGGGCGTGCTCAAGTCGGCCCAACACAGACTGCCGTGAACCCCGGCGATTCCGATTCCGGCGTTTCGGCTGGCCTGCCACGGACAAAAAACCGCGCCGGTGGGATCCTGGATGACTGCCATGCGTCCTGCATCCATAACGTCGAACGCCGGGGCAAGAATCTTGCCGCCAAGTTGCTGTGCCTTGGTGACGGCGGCATCGGCGTTGTCCACTGCGATGTAGATCATCCAGTGCGGAGGAACGCCCTGCGAACTCTCCTCCGGACGCAACGTGCATCCGGCTGCAGCGTCACGACCCGCGAGCTTGAATATGGTGTAAAAGTCGTTCGGACCCATCGGCATGTCCTGAGGGGTCCAACCGAAAAGCGAGCCATAGAAACTCTTGGCGGCGTTCTGGTCCGAGGTCTTGAGTTCAATCCAGCAGAAGGAGCCGGCGGGGTGCTTGTCGATGTTGGTCATAGCGGCGGAATTGTACACCAACTTCGCGCGGCGGGTTGTCAACGGGGAATGAAACCATCGTTGGGCCGCGAAGACTACGACGGTTCATTCAATCGACTCACCGCAGGTTCTTCCCGACCCAGTCTTCAATCTTCGTCAACGCCTTATTCAGGTTCTCCAGCGAATGGGCAACGCTGAAGCGCAGATAGCCTTCTCCGTAATCACCGAAGGCGGTGCCGGAGAGGCAGGCGACTCCGGCTTGATCGAGCAGCGCCTCGGCCAGCTTCTTCGAAGGCCATCCCGTCTTTGTGATGTTGGGGAAGGCGTAGAACGCGCCTTTCGGCACGCGGCAGGAGAATCCTTTGATCTTGTTCAGCCCGGCTAC
>CAVZUP010000136.1:0-12657 GCA_963778255.1 uncultured Acidobacteriaceae bacterium | reverse complement strand
CCTCGGCAATCTGCGTCATGTTGCCGCTGGCTTCCTTCACGCCCGCAATATTCGGGACCTCGGTCAACCGCGCCAAGGTCGCGGGTTCAAGGTTCGCGGAGGTACGCCCCGGCACGTTATAAAGAATGACCGGCTTGTCGACCGCTTCGGCAATCGCGCGGAAATGCCGGTACTGGCCTTCCTGCGTCGGCTTGTTGTAGTAAGGCGAAGCCGTGAGGATGGCATTCACGCCTGGCCGCGCCGCCACTTCTTTCGCTTTTGCCACCGCCTCTTGCGTCGAGTTGGAGGTAGCGCCGGCGACAATCGGCACGCGTCCGGCAACGACTTCGATGGTGACGTCGATCACGCGCAGCCATTCGTCGTGATTGAGCGTGGGAGTTTCTCCGGTAGTGCCGCAGGGAATCAGAAAATCAATGCCCGATTCCACCTGCCACGCCACCAGATTGCGCAGTGCGTTTTCGTCGACGGCACCGTCCTGAGAGAACGGTGTGACCAGAGCCGTACCACATCCTCGCAGTTGCATGGCTAAAGGATAACTCTTCTCGCGAGCGCGTGCATGAGCAGGGTTGGCTGGTGTGGTGACGGGGCTGTGCCCCGTCGTTGCTAGGCAAAAATCGGCAGTGGCATACGGGGATGGCGACTGCTGTGGCTCGCGCTAAAGTTCTCGCCAGATGTTCCGGAACTCAAAAAAACCGGTTTTCCCAGCCATCCATTCCGCCGCCCGCACCGCGCCTTCCGCGAATCCCAGGCGTGATTTGTTGTCGTGGCACAAGTAGATGCGATCGCCCTGAGAATTGAAGACCACCTCGTGCATGCCGACCGCGTCCCCCTCGCGAAAGGAGACGATCTCTACTTCCTGACCTCCCGATTCGCGGACAATTTTCTGGATGGTGATCGCGGTTCCCGAAGGAGCGTCTTTTTTCTGGGCATGATGACGTTCGAAAATCTGGCCCGAATAGTCGAACTTCAGCGCGGCTCCGGCAGTTGCGACGATCTCAAAAAACAGATTCACGCCGATGGAAAAATTTGATCCGTAAAGAAGGCCCGTCTTGGCCGAAAGCGCCATTTCACGCAAACGCGGCAACTGGTCATACCAGCCAGTGGTTCCGATCACGATGTTTTTCTTCGCGCGGATGCAGGCTTCCGCATTGGCGACGACCGCCGCCGGCGTGGTGAAGTCGATGACTACGTCAGTCCCGGCGAGCGCCGCTGGCGTAAGCGCGCTGCCGTCCGGGTTTTCCGCGGAGGAGAGAACGCGCACATGATGCCGACGCTCGAACGCAACCTCCGCAACCATCGATCCTGTCTTGCCGCGGCCGAGAATCAGAAGGTTCATGCTGGCAACGATTTTACGCGAATACTTCCGGATCGACTTCCGCAAAAAATGCGTGGTGCAGCCGCCGGACCACCTCGGCCGCGTCGTCTTCTTCAATCACAAACGTCAGATTGATTTCGGAAGCGCCTTGCGAGATCATGCGAATCTTCACATTCTCGAGGATGCCAAACACCTTGGCCGCGATTCCCGGAGTCTCGCGCAAGTTCTCGCCCACAAGGCAGACAATAGCCTTCCGCCCTTCATACTTCACATCCGCGAGTTTCGCCAGATCGGCCGCCAGAGCCGGGATCGCTTCATTCGTTTCCGCCGTGACCGAGACGCTGACTTCGGAGGTGGACACCACGTCCACCGCCACTTCGTGCTGATCGAAAGCCTCAAAAATGGACTTCAAATATCCGTGCACCAGCAGGCGCCGAGGCGAAGCCACTTCCACCAGTGTGATTTTCTTCTTCAGCGCGATTGCCTTGAAGATATTGGAGCAGCGCGGAGCGCGGGCCGTAATCTTCGTCCCTTCGCAGGTCGGGTTCATCGAATTCAGAACATAGACCGGAATATTCTTCTGCACCGCGGGCAGCACGGTCGCCGGATGAAGGACCTTCGCGCCGAAGTAAGCCAACTCGGCCGCTTCGTCGAAGCTGATGACCTTGATGCGGCGCGCGTCGGGACAAAGCCGCGGGTCGGTGGTCATCATGCCATCAACGTCCGTCCAGATTTCGATGCGTTCGGCATTCAGGCCCGCGCCAAAAATAGCCGCGGAGAAATCCGAGCCTCCGCGTCCAATTGTGGTCGTGATGCCAGCCCGATTCGAGCCAATGAATCCGCCCATCACCGGAACCTTGCCCGACTCCAGCTGCGGCTGGATTTTCTTGCGCAGGCGCTCGTTGGTTTCCTCAAACTGCGGAACCGCGCGCATGTAGCTGTTATCGGTAAGCAGAACCTGGCGGGAGTCGACGTGCACGCCGGGCAATCCGCGCGCCGCAAAAGCCGCCGCCACGATCTTGCTGGAAAGCATCTCGCCGTAAGAAGCGACGTTGTCGTAGGTGCGCGGAGTAATTTCTCCGACCGCGCCAATACCGCGCAGCAATTCGTCGAGGTCTTCGAAATCGGCCCCGAGGTCGCCGTGAAATTCCGTGAACAGGGCCGTGCCGAGCAGTTCTCCGGCGGTGTCGTAGTGGCGTTCGCGCAGCGCGCGCGCCATCTTGAGCGCGGTCTTGCGATCTCCGCTGCCGGCCGCCTTTCCCATGGCGAGCAGGGAATCGGTGACCTTGGCCATGGCGCTGACCACCACCACCGGACGGTCCGCCAACCGGCCCTGCACAATCTGCGCCACGCGGTCAATCGCCTTGGCGTCTTGCACCGAGGTCCCGCCAAACTTCATGACGATCATGGGCGGGTCCTTAAGGCACTGGCCACCGACCGCTGACCACTATTGTTGATCACCCGAGATATCCCTTCGCCTTGAGAAGTTCGGCATTCAGCAGCGCCGCACCGGCCGCGCCGCGGATCGTGTTGTGCGACAGGACGGTAAATTTCCAGTCGAGGACGTTGCATTTGCGCAGTCGTCCAACCGACGTAGTCATGCCCGCGCCAAGGTCGCAGTCAAAGCGCGGTTGCGGGCGATCGGCGGCCGTCATATACACAATCGGCTGAGGCGGAGCGCTGGGCAAGCGAAGTTGTTGCGGCTCAGCTTGAAAATCGTTCCAGGCGGCGATAATTTCTTCCGCCGAAGCCTTCTTCTTCAGCCGCACGGCGACGGACTCGGTATGGCCGTCCTCGACCGCGACGCGGTTGCATTGCGCGCTCATGGCAAAAGGAGCCGGTTCCACGTGCGCCCCCTTCACCACGCCCAGCAGCTTCTGGGTTTCTTCTTCCATCTTTTCTTCTTCGTTCTTGATGTAGGGAATCACGTTGCCCAGAATGTCGAGCGAAGCCACTCCAGGATATCCGGCGCCGCTGACCGCCTGCATCGTGACCGCTGTCACCGTCTCCAGCGTGAAAGCGCGATGCAACGGAGCCAGCGCGATTACCAGCCCAATCGCCGAGCAGTTGGGATTGGTCACAACGTACCCTCCCGACTTGGCGCGCCACGATTGCTTGTCGATGAGCCGGATGTGATCGCCGTTGACCTCCGGAATCACCAGCGGAACGTCGGCCTGCATGCGCAAAGCGCTCGAGTTGGAGACAACCGCGCAACCGGCATCGGCAAACTGCGGCTCCAGTTCGCGGGCAATGCCTGCATCCAAAGCGGCGAAAATAATTTTAGGAGCGCCTTCCGGCTTAGCGGGCGCAACCGTCATTTTGGCGACGTCAGCCGGGATGGCGGTTTTCAAACGCCAGCGCGCAGCTTCGGCATAGGGTCTGCCCTCCGAACGATCCGAAGCGGCAAGCCAGGCAACTTCAAACCACGGATGATGCTCCAGCATTTGAATGAAGCGCTGGCCAACAATGCCCGTGGCACCGAGGATTCCTACAGGGAGTTTGGTCGACATAATTTGATAGACAAGGCGAATTTTGATTTTATACCAGCGAAATTTCATCCGGGGATGCCGGGGTTGATCCATCAGCAAAAAAATCGATGCGCCAGCCTCAATTTTCCGATACCGGACGCGGAGTACGCCCCTCGGTGACTGTTCGATTCTCGATTGGAGATGTACCCTTGGCCTAAGGAGTAACCATGTCGGAACTGCGCCAGAATTTCGCCACCAAGGAATGGGTGGTAATTGCCACCGAGCGGGCTCGTCGGCCGGAAGAATTGGTTCGCCACCGCGAACGCAAGCCGGTGGCCTCGTTCGTCGCGAATTGTCCCTTTTGTCCCGGCAACGAGAAGCTCACCCCGCCCGAAGTTCTACGCGTACCCACCGCGATGGATGTTCCTTGGCACGCCCGCGTGGTGCCGAATAAATTCGCCGCGCTTTCCCGCGAGGTGCAGCCCACCCGCACAGTGCACCGGTCGCGCCGGTCGGTAAACGGATTTGGAATTCACGACGTAATCGTAGAGACGCCCGATCATTCCCAGGTTATGGCCCTGATGCCCGATTCCTACGTGGCGGAAATCCTCCATATCTATAAGACGCGCTATGATGAGCTCAGTCTGGACCCACGCATCGCGCTCATTACTATTTTCAAGAATCACGGCATCGATGCCGGCACAAGCCTCGAACATCCGCACTCCCAGATCATCGCGACGCCCGTCACCTCGCTCCAGGTGCGCGAGCGCTTTCAACATGCCTTGCGATATTTCGACGACTTTGGCGAGTGCATGTTCTGTCAAGCGCTGGAAGAGGAACTTCAAGAACAGACCCGTATCGTGATGGTTTCCGAGCACTTCGTGGCGCTCGAACTGTATGCCTCGCCAGCCCCGTTCTCCACTCACATTTATCCGCGGCGGCACATGGCCAGCTTCGGAGATGTGAGCGCGCCTGAGATCAACGATTTAGCGCGTATGTTGCGCTCCATCCTGGCCAAGCTCTACCACGGCTTGGCGGACCCGGATTTCAACTTCACGATTCGAAGCGCTCCCGCCGAGAGCAACGGCGCGAAGTATTTTCACTGGTATCTGAGCGTGATCCCACGACTAACGCGGGTGGCCGGCTTTGAGCTGGGCTCGGGAATGTTTATCAACACGGTGCTGCCCGAAGCAGCCGCTGAGTTTCTGCGCAAGGTCGATGTGGAAAGCGCGCAGCGTACAGCCACTGCTGCCACGCCTTAAACGATCGGATCATCTGGCGATCGGGTCATCGGGTCATTGAAAATCAAGAGCTTTTGCTCTTAGATCACCCGATGGCCCGATCGCAGATCGCCCGATCCGGTGTCTCCTAGCTTCTGCCTCGCCCCAACTCCGGCGGGAAGGAATACTCGTTAAGCGGTCCAAACTTGCGTTTTTCCGCGTAGATGCGCCAGCGCCGCCAGACGATGCGCAAACCGGCCATGACCGGGATGGAGAGATATACGCCAAGTATTCCCGCGATTTCGCCGCCCGCCAGAATCCCAAACAACGCCGCCAGCGGATGCAACTCCACGCTGACTCCCATGATGCGGGGAGAGATGACGTAATCGAGCGCCATTCGCCAGAGGAACAGGAACAGCAGCAGGAAAGGCCAATGCGGATATCCGGACAGAACGGCGACAATCATCATCGTGGCGCCTGCCAGCAGCGGTCCAGCCATGGGGACAAACTCCAGTGCACCGCCCGCCGTGCCCAGCATCAGCGCGTAGGGGACTCTCATCGCGCCCAAGACCGAGGAATAGGCCACCAGCGACAACGCCGCCAGGGTCAACTGGGCGCGAATGAATTGGGCGAGCATCTGGTTCAGGTCCTGGAGCACGTCCTGCAGAAATTCACGCTGCGAACGCGATTGCACGAGCGCCACCAGCACCTCATGAAAACTCCCGCCATCGCGCAGAAAGAAGATGGCGAGGATGGGCACAAGAAACAGCACCCACACTTCCTGGGCCGCTTCTGCCGCGCGAAAACCGATGCGCTGCGCCAGGCTCGATAAGTCTCCGCGGCGGCTGATCAAAAAGTCCTGAATGCGCTTCTGGGTGGCGTCGCTCCAGCCGTGTTCGGTTCCGATCCGTTCGGCAATCTGGCCAATCTGGCCGGAGAGTTGCCCGGTGCTGGCCTGATCCATCAGGCCGGGCAATTGCGCCCCCAGCCGGGAGCTTTGCCGGGCAATCCGCGGACCCACCAGCAGGCCGAACACCGCTAGCCCCACCAGAAGCAGGAAGTAAATGATGGTGATCGCCCAGACCCGGCTGCGTACGAGTTTTTCCAGCCGCGCCACCCCCGGATTAATCAGGTAAGCAAAAAAGATGGCAAATAGAAAAAGAATCAGAGTTCGGCGCGCCGCGTAAAGAAAGCCCAGCCCTACGGCGAACAGAAAGGCCGTGAGCAGCACACGCGACGTGCGTGAATCGAGAATCGTCAACAGCAATCTCCTGTAGCACTCGCCGAGACCTGCGACCTAAGACTTGAAGCTGAAGACCTGCAAGTTCAGTCGCGCTCGACCACGGTATTTTCCCCGACAATCGACATCCGCATCACTTTGTATTGGTCGTCGAGCCAGAGTTGCCATGTCCCGGCTTCGATCTTCAATTCCAGCTTGAGCAGTTCCTGCGGGCCGCTCTTCAGGTTCACCTGTTCGCGCCCGAGGAACTCCATGCTGAGTGGCGACGAAGCATGCTGGTGCGGATTCATGGTTCCGAACTGGGCACGTTGCTTTAGCGGGCACTGGACTTTGCCTTGGTCTTGTTTGCAGGCTGCCGCCAGAAACCTCCACGCCAGCACCTCGCGGTGGATAAAGAAGTAGTCGTCGAGGATGGTGGTCGACACCGGCAGCAGGTAGGGCTGCTCATGCTCTTTTTCCTGTGCTCCCGCGCTCCACTTTTGTGTCAGAAAATCGTCGTTCGGAACCACCACCGACTCCGCTTTCTCTGGACTCAGTTCCTTCCACTCGTACCGCCGTATATCTCCATTTGCAGCCAGTTGCAGTTCGGAAGTTTGCACGTCCGGCGGAGTGTTCTCACTCTTGAATTCCGACTTGATCACGCTGCCGTTGCCCATCTGATAGATGGAAAATGTCTCGGTGCCCACCCGATGGCTATTCTGATAAACGCCAAAAGAGCCGGAGTCGACGTTCTTGCCCTCGTGTTCCTTCTCTTTCTCTTTTTCTTTGTCCTTGGGCATGGGAGCGGCCATGGCCGCAACGCACCCAACCAGCACCACCATGAACGCAAGCCGACGATAGAACAACTTCACTGGGATTCTCCTGTGGCAGAATGAACGGCGGGATTCGCCGCCGCGCCGCCGGGTTCGATGTCACTCCGAAACTGCAACCTACTCTCGATCTCGGTGCAAATGGAGGCCAGATCCTTGCCCGAGGTTACGACGGTCACGCTGGCCTGACGATAGAAGGGAAGACGTTCCGCGTACAGCTGCGCGAACCGCTCCGGATCTCTCCGCAACGGCCGTTCGATGCCATCCGTCAGGCTCCGTTGCCAGAGTTCGGATACGGGCGCTTCCAGAAACACCGATGGCCACTCCCGCAGCAACTCGCGGTTCCTTTCCTGGACAAAAGCGCCGCCGCCGAGCGCGACCACGTGGTTGCACAGCATCGATTCGCTCAGCAAATCTTGCAGTGAGCTGGTCTCGGCGAGCCGGAAGCCCGGCTCGCCCCGATCCCGAAAAATCTCCGGAATCGTCTGCCCCTCGCGAGACTCGATTCGCGCATCCAGATCCACAAATTCCCATCCCAGCCGCCGGGCCAGTTCCCGCCCCACGCTGCTCTTGCCGGAAGCCATGAATCCCACCAGAAATACCGCGCGCGCGCCCATGGCACTCCACGGCGCAGAAGCCTGGGACGACGACGTCACCCAGGGCCCGCGCCCGTCTACTCCCTTTGATTTTCGTTATTCAGCGCTGTTTGAGTTCAGCGTTGCTTGAGGCGGATTTTACCACTGAAAGAGCGCAGCACCACTTCCGATCCTGCCTTGCCGGTCGTACCCAGAAAGGAACGTCCCACTTCTTCGCGGAACCGGGAGTGCTTGGGTTGCAGCGGGAAATCGTGTTGCACCCGGCCCAGCACCGAGTGCGCCCGGAAGTCGGCCGAAACGTCCGCTGGCACCAACGCCTCGATATCGCCGGTGTGGGTGGTGAACTTGTAGTCGCCGCTGGAACCGAAATCGCCATCGTAGACGATCTTTCCCCGGCTGGTGGTGGCCTGCACCAGCGGTCCCGTGACCGACTTCAAATAGATGTCGCCGCCGATGGAATTGAGTTCCACATGGCCGTTGCGGACATCGGTCAGCGTAATCGGCCCGCGCATTGTCGAGACATGGACATGGCAGTTCTCCACGTTGCGAACCTTCACCGCAGCATCCGCGCCTTCCAGCGTCAAGTCTCCCTGCAAGCGCTCCGCCGACAAAGGACCGGTCGACGAACGGAGATTGACGGTAGCGTCGGGTGGAACCAGCAACTCGTAATCGACCCGGCCCGATTGCTCATCCGTACTGCGCAGCAGATGCGACGCGATTTCAATCCGATTGCCATTCTGCTGCTGGTCGACTTCCACGTTATCCGATTTAAGCGTGGCTGTAACGACGACCGCGTTGCCACTCCCAGGCTTTACCGAGATTGACCCATACTGCGTGTCCACGGAAATATTCGCGTTCGGACCTACCGTGTAACGGAATTCCTTAATGGTCTCGGCCAATGCCGCCGACGACAGACAGGTTGCCAGAACCAGGGTCACCACCGTGCCGTGTTTGAAACTGGTCAGCTTGAAGCCCATCTGCCTGAAACCGCTCTGCTGCCTATCTGCGCCCTGAACACTCGCCATAAAACATTGCCCCTGCGGCCGGAAACGCCGGTCCGCTCCCTCGATCGTCGAACACGTTTATTGAATACGATCCAATGCCATCTGGTAAAGAAGCGCTTTCTGCCGATAAGCATCCATCAAATGCTGCCGCGCGTCCATATCCCCTGGGTTCCGCTCCAGGTAAGCCTGCACTTCGCGGATATCGGCATTCACCGCCTGCAATTGATTCTCATAAGTCGCCCGCATCGAAGGCGCGCGGGTGGAGACCACGCTCAAAAACTGCTGATCTTCCGCGCTCGGCTCTGGTTCCACCGCAGGTTTCTTGGCGGACGCCACTACCTCGGCCGGCTTAGGCGATTTTTGCGTCGGCTGTTGAACTGCCGGAGCAGCCACAGCCGCCGATGTCACTGCTGCGGGCGCCTTCTCTGCAACGGGGGCCGCCACGGCATGTGCCGGAGCTTGCTGCGTCGCTACCTGCGGGACCGGCTTATGACTCACCACATAGGAACCGGCCGCCAAAAACGCCGCCGCCACCGGTGCCAGCCACCACGCCACCGAACTCCAACGCCGCCTCGGTGAGGGCGGGACAAGAACAGGAGTAGACGCGGGATCGTGGATCAGTCCTTCTTCGCGTAATTGCGCAGAAATTCGCACCCAAACCCGCGGCGCCGGTTCTTCGCTCGCCGCCAGTTCCCGGGTCTCGCTCGCGATCAGCTTCAGGTCCGAAACCAGATCCGAGCAAGCCGGACAGGACTTTAAATGAACTTCAAGATCAGTCGGAAACGCACCGTTTGCCGAACCGTCAAGGAGCTCCGGCAGAGCTCTCTCTACATCGGAACACGTCATAGCAACCTCTCCCCAAATACCGCGACTTCCATTAACCCGTCTTGGCCTTTTCGGCTCTCATAAACTTCAGATAATCTCGCAGCTTCAACCTCGCCTTATGCAGCTGCGACTTGCTATTGCCAATCGAGCAGCCCACCATCTGGGCGATTTCGTTATGCTCAAACCCTTCCATGTCGTGCAACACAAAAACCGTTCTGTAGCCCGGCGGCAGCTTGTCGATGGCCCGCTGCAACTGCAGACGATCGATCGCGCCCGTCAGCTTGAGATCCTTGGTGCCGAATTCCTTCCGCGGAGCCTCGTCGTCGGCTTCCAGAGTTTCTTCGAGCGATACCAGCGGCAGACCCTTCTTGCGCAGTTGCATCAGCACCACATTGACCGTCATGCGGTGCAGCCAGGTCGAGAAGGCGGACTCGCCGCGAAAGGTTCCGATCTTGCGAAAGAGCTGAAGGAATGCTTCCTGGGCGAGATCCTCGGCCTGGACGGGATTGGAGACCATGCGCAAACATAGCGAGTACACGCGGCGTTTGTGCAGGTGATACAAGGCTTCGAACGCAGCTTCGTTGCCTTGCTTCGCCTGCTCGATTGCTTCTGCTTCGGTGATGCCTGGCTTCGGGTCGGTCAAATCGTCATTTCCGGCCGCTACTGCTTCAGATGCGGCGGCGAACTCTTTTCGTTGTACAAATTTGCCGAGAAGCTCTCGACCGTTCCTGAGTCGTCAGAATACCAAAAACTGTAGCTTCCGAAGCAATCCCTCCGGCCAAAGTGCGGGGCGACCTAGCCCCTAAGTCGAGGATCGAGGACCAATGATCACCTTCGTAACCTCCGCGCAGTCTTCTACCCCTTCGTAGTGATCGTCTCCAGCCCATGCCCATGCGGCCCCATCTCCCTTTGCCGCAACAGGAAGGCGAACAGCACCCCCAGGAACCCCAGGATCGAGAAGATCCACATTCCCAGATGGTACCCCGCCGGGTTGTCAGCGCTAGCGGCACTGTGGTCGTTCGCCCATCCCACCAGCAGGTTAAGTCCGGCCAGCCCAATGTTCTGGATCATCGTCATCAGCCCATAGGCGGTCCCTAGCTTCGACTGATCCACCAGGTATGCGACCGAGGGCCACATGACCGCCGGAATCAACGAAAAGGCGACTCCCATCGTCGCCATCGTCCCCAGCAGCAGCGTCGGCAAAGGTGCGGTGGAAAACCAAACGATGTGCCCATTACTGAACCACGGCATGCTTAATGCGATATAGCTCTTCGACGGGACGTAGGCCATCATCAGGTAAACCGGAATCAGCAGCACCGACCCGAACATCATCAGCAGCGCCCGTTTCCCAATCTTGTCCACAAACAAGCCAAAGAGCGGCGTCCCAAACATCGTAAACAGCGTAAGGATACTGACCAGAAATCCCGCCGCCGCCCTGGTCGTATGGTGAACATCGATGAAAAACTTATAGGCGAAGGTTTCAAAGGGAAAGATCGCCGAATAGAAAACGATGCAGAGCGCGACAATGAACCAGTACGACACGCCAAACTTGTAGACATCGCTGAAGACGACCTTGTCAGTCGATCCGGCGTGCCCCAGTTCATATTTCTTCTCCGCATGAACTTCCATGACCCAATAGCCGACCGCGCCGGTCACGCAGAAGGTTCCAAAGCCTACCGAGATCAGCAGCGGAGAGCGCCAACTTCCGTAGGCGAACTGGGCCCAGGTAGGAGAATTCTGCGCCAGCCATGATCCGAGCCGCGCGATCATCAAGTTGATGCCGAAGGCAAAACTCAACTCCTTGCCCCGGAACCATTTCGCTGTCGCGGTCGTCACCGCAACAATCAACGACTCGGCGCCCAGCCCAAAAATCAGCCGTCCCGCCGCCATCACCGCCAGTTTGCCTGAGAGCGCGGTCACAATCGACCCAAGGAAACAGACCGCGCCAAAGATGAAAATCGCCTTCCGGGTCCCAATGCGGTCCACGATATAGCCGCCGATCAGCACCATGAAAACGTTCGGAATGCTGTAGATCGCCTGCAGCAATCCGATGTTCGAATCCGAAAAGCCAAGCTGTTTCGAAAGCAAATCGGCGATGGGCGCGATGCAGTCGTAGACGTAGTAATTCCCAAACATCGCCAGGCTGATAACGATCAACACCATCCAGCGGTAGAAACGGGACGGCTCAGGACGTGCAATCTCAGGCATCGGGACCCTCACCCTCGGAGCGCAGCGGCGCTTGCGTGGTATGTGTGGAGAGCATCAACCGACGAAGATAACAGATTGAACAATGGGAAGCTTCCTCGGAATAATGTACTTCGCGAGCGCCACCTTAGGTTTTGCCGTTTGGTGCCACTAGGTGACGGGAGTAAAATTAAAGCGCAGCCCGAAGGAAGTGTGCGATGCCGACCGAGAAGCAAGTCATTACCCGAGATCCGGACGTGCTCGCCGGAACACCGGTCTTCCGTGGCACACGCGTCCCGTTCCAGGCGCTACTCGACTACCTGGAAGAGGGCCAAACGCTAATGGAATTTCTGGATGACTTTCCCACGGTCACCCGCGAGGCTGCCATCTCAGCCCTGGAACAGGGAAAGTCGCTTCTTGTCAGTCAATTGGCATGAAGATCCTATTGGACGAGTGTCTTCCCCGGAAACTCAAGCAACAGTTTGCAGATCACGAATGCTATACGGTACCCGAGGCATTCCTCAGCGGCAAGAAGAACGGCGAACTCCTTGCAATCGCCGAGCGTCAGGGATTTGAGATTTTCCTGACCATGGATAAGGGGCTGGAATACGAGCAGAATTTAGCCGGTCGCCAGATCGCAGTCATCCTACTTCGCGCCAAGTCGAATCGCTTGGCGGCTCTCGTCCCTTTAGCGGAGGCCTGCCTTGAACGCATGCGCTTGGTTAAGCCGGGCGAAATCGTTCGAGTCGAAGGATGACCCGGTGTGCGAAACTTGGATGCTCCCAACCGTAATGGGCTGACCACAGCCACACCCCTCAACTCCCCACATATCGCGCATACAAGCTGCGGGCGATAGCCGTGTCGGTGGTCCCCTTAATGATGGCCCGACCATCGGGAAACAGCGTCATCTCGTAAGGCTCGTGCCAGAACTTCAGCACAAACTCATTGTGGCGAACGTTGCCTAGAGGCTGCAACCGGATGCTCAGTTCGGCAAAG
>CAVZUP010000135.1:0-8992 GCA_963778255.1 uncultured Acidobacteriaceae bacterium | reverse complement strand
ACCGTCCTGGCTATGTTGTTCGCGATTGCATGTCAACCGTCTCAACAGCAAGCAACCTCCGCACCGGCAACTGTTACTCAGGCACCCAGCGCTGAAAAAGTATTCATTCTGTTTGAAGGACCTTGGGCTTTTGCTCCCGATCCGAAGGATGCCGGGAGCGTGGTGGCAATTGCACCCAAGACGAAAATGCACCACGATCTGTTTGTGAAGGCTTCCAATCAATCCACGTTGGCTGCGGGCACTTATGATCTCTCGTTCCCGGCGCACACTGGGACGGCGGCGGCGACCGCCGATCCGAGCATTGCGCAGGCCGACATTGATCCGCAGAACCTGCAACGGGCGCTCGACAGCAAGTCGGGGAGATACGTGATCCGGTTGCCGAAGCCGGAACAGTACGTAGTTTCGGCGCGGTCGCGGACCCGCCTTGGCCGCACCTATCCGCCGGATGCTTCGACGGAAAAAGACTATGCGACGGGCGTGTCGTTACGCTACAACGTCAGCAGCCTGAACGGATTTTCGCTGGGCGGCACGCCGGACAGCGGCACGTTCAACCCATTGTTGCTGCAGGTGGAGACGCCGATGATCCGCTTTGTCATCCGGCCGGCGAAAGAGGACGATCCGTGGGACAAGTGCGACACGCACTCGCGCGAGTCCTTCCATGCCTTGACGGCGTTGCTCGGGTTGACCTTGTATGTGGATTTTCCGGACAACCCGGCCGACTGCCACGGGAAGGATCCGCAGAACGCTCGTCCTGCCAAGGCGGAGGCTGGTTCGCCGGCCGAACGTTGGGCTGCGCTTTGGAATGGAAACCGGAGTGATGTGCAAGAAGCGAGCATGGCCAGTTACGTGGCGGCCGCGATGCATTTCTTCAGTTTGCCCGGGATAGATTGTCTGTCACCGCACATCATCCTGAGACCTACGCCGACGCCAACGCCGACCAAGTGAAGCCTGCGATGCAGGTTTGGACCGGAGCGTGTTGAGAGGAACGGGGTGGAAAACAAGAGCTACCTTCCGCCCCGTTCGCTTTGGGGGCAGTTTGGCGCCAACCTTCTCAGTTCTCCGATTGATAGGCTAACCGCACCAGCGTTCGCTCTGAAAAGGGGACATAGAGCAGCGCGGCGGTGGCGGCGAATGCCATGCCTGTTCCGATTTGCGGCAGCAGCAGGAACGGAGCGACGGCCCAGAGCTGGTCGAGCGCCAGAACGAAGGGAAACAGGCGGCGGAAGGTCACGCCGAGTTTGCGGAAATCGAAAGCTACGGCGGACAACAAGTAGAAGCGCAGCGGGATTCCTGCCGCGCCTGTCACGAGGATCGCGCCCACAATGGCCAGCGCTCGCCAGCCGGGAAGGAAACTGCTGGCGACGCGGTCGGCATCGCGCAGGTGAGCAAGACCGCTGACGTAGAAGATGAGATACATCACTTGAATCAGCGCGAACAACGCGCGCACCAATCCGCGGCGGGGGACGGGCACGTGCAGATCGGGGTGCAGGGTGAGGCCGTGGGGCGCGGGCGCCTCCGCGGTTAATGCCGCCGCTTTGATTTCGACCGGGGCGATGAAGCGGTATCCACGGCGGGCCAGGGTTTCGACGAAGCGCGGGTTTGATGCGGAGTCGCCCAGCGCCTCGCGAATCTTGTTTACCGCGGTGTTAAGGCTGTGATCGAAATCGACGAAGGTGTCGGCGGGCCAGATTTCCGCGCGCAGTTGGTCACGGGTTACGACCTGGCCAGGATTCCGCAGGAGCGCACTGAGGACTTGAAAGGGCTGCTCCTGAAGGCGAATGCGGGCGCCGTTTTTGCGCAGTTCTCCCGCGGAGAGGTCGGCTTCAAAGATGCCGAAGCGCAGAAGGCTGGCTTCGCGGTTGGAGGGAGGCAGCGGCATGAGGGCGCGCGTGTAGTTTACCGCGAGGCAGTGGTTGGTCGTTAGTATGCAGTCGTTGGTCGTTCGCGAAGAGTGTTGGGCGACGATCAACGATCATCGACTCACGATCATCGGCCTAACGACCATCGACTCACGACTGACGACGGAAAAGGCTACAATATCGGCGTGAATGCCCCCGTTTCTCCGAAGCCGGCTGCCGAGCAGCATCAGGACGACAAGCATCGGCACCACCACGTAACGTACGCCGCCGAGGCCAGCGGATTACTGCTGATGGCGGTTCTGCTGCTGATTCTCATCATGATCCGCTACTGGCAGTACATTCCGTGGAGCGCGCGCTGAAGTTGCCCGAGGTGGCGAGTTTGCTGAAAGTGAACCGGGAGCCGCTTTTGGTGGTTGTGCTTGGTCCCACGGCGAGCGGGAAGACGGCGCTGGCACTGGCGATTGCGAGGCGATTCCACGGGGAAATCGTCAACTGCGATTCCGTGGCAATGTACCGCGAGTTTGAAATTGGCACGGCGAAGCCCACGGCGGCGGAGCGTGCAGAGATTCCGCATCATTTGCTGGATTGCGTCGATCCGCTCGCCGACGTCAGCGCGGGCGAATATGCGCGGCAGGCGCGGCAGGTTTTGCGTGAAATCGCTGCGCGCGGAGACGAGCAGCGGAAACATTTGCCCATCGTCAGCGGCGGCACCGGACTTTATCTCCGGGCATTGCTCGAAGGACTTTTTGCCGGGCCACAGCGCTCGGAGAAACATCGAGAGAGACTGCGCGCGCGCGCGGAGGAACACGGGCCCGAGTATTTGCATAGTATTTTGCGGCGGCTGGATGATGCGGCCGCGAGCCGCATTCATGCCCATGACATTCCCAAGGTGATTCGGGCGATCGAGGTGTGCCTGGCCTCGCGCCGGAGTATGACAGAACTTTGGCAGCAGGGGCGCGATCCGCTGCCTGGTTTTCGCATTCTGCGGCTGGGGCTGAATCCGGAGCGCGAAGCTCTTTATGCGCGCATTAATCAGCGCGCGGCGAAGATGTTTGACGATGGGCTGATTGCGGAGACGGAGAGGCTGCTGGCAAAGTATGGCGAACAGGCGCGTCCGCTGGCTTCGCTCGGATACAAGCAGGTGGTGCAGTTCTTGCGCGGCGAACTGGGTCGGGAGTCGGTGCTCGGGGCGGCGCAGCAGGCGCATCGCAACTATGCCAAGCGCCAGATCACGTGGTTCCGGCGGGAGCCGGATGTGCATTGGCTGGCTGGGATGGGGGATGATGCGGCGATTCAGGCGGAAGGCATTGCGAGCGTTGAGCGGTACGTTTGAGAGTATTGTCGGTCTTATGTTCGGTCGGCGGCCGCGGCGAGGTGATTCCGGTGCAGGCTTTTGGAACTTCCGTTGGAACTTCACGGGCCGCGCTTCCGTATCAATGCTTGACAGAGGTGAGCGACCGTCTTGTCGCGGCGATTTTCTCTGAAGACTTGCGCACTAAATCCGGACGTAGGTTCGAAAGCCGTGCCCGGGTCATTTCAGCTCAACCCATTAGCTCAACCCAGTGGCAGGAGGTTTCTTCCATGTTCAGTCGTAAGGCGTCTAACCAGGAAGCGCTCAGCCGCAGCGTTCGCGCAACACTTTTCCTTGTCTTTGGCGCGTTGATCGCGGCTTTGTGCGTGCTTCCCGCGTGCAGCATCAACACGAACGACAAGGGCTCGGATGGCGAGAAGCATGTCGATATCAAGTCGCCGATGGGCGATCTGCACGTCAGCGACGACGCCGATATTCGCGACGCCGGACTGACGCTCTATCCTGGCGCGAAGCCCGCGCCGAAAGAGGGCAGCGACGATGAGAAGAGCGCGCACGTGAATCTTTCCATTCCGGGATTTTCGCTGAAAGTGGTGGCGGCGGAGTTCGTCTCCGACGACGTGCCGGAAAAGATCATCGCCTATTACAACAAAGAGCTGCCGAAATATGGCAAGCCCATTCAGTGCCACGGCCGCTGGAACGGAGGCCACGCAAGTTACGACAGCAAGGACGAAATGTCCGCGCCGGTGACGTGTGACAATAACTCGGGCGGAGAGGCGGTGGAGCTGAAGGTGGGAACCAAAGGAAACCAGCACATTGTTTCCGTCAAGCCCAGCGGGCATGGATCCCGCTTTGCGCTGGTCTATGTGCGTCTGCACACGGGTTCGGATACTACGATCTGAAGGCATCGGATGATCTGGTGATCGAAATCAGCCGATTACGGGCTGCCCTGTCTTGCTCTCCAGTGCGTAGTGCGCTAGCTTCAAGGGTGTGGAGCACACTTGCCAGCAATGTGGGACGACGGTGGAGGACGGCCGGCCGTTTTGTCCGCAATGCCGGGCTCCGCAAATTCACGTGCCGATTGCGGTTCCGGAAGCTGAAGTTACCGCCGGGTTGAATGCCGCGCCGGACGACTTCTTTCCGGAGACTTCGCCAGCCGCGCATTTCGAGCGGGCCGGCGCGGTGGACCGGAAAATTGCCGTTCATGCCGCGCTCAAGGGGGGCGCGCTCGGGGCTCTTATCGCGGTGTTGATCCCGTTTCTCGGCATCGTGCTGGCTGGGACGCTGGCGGTTTTTTTCTACCGCCGCGAAAGCAGATTCGTGCTGCCCGTCGCGATGGGAATGCGTTTGGGGGGAGCGGCGGGGGTGGTTGCCTTCGCGATCTATTCTGCATTTCTCACCAGTCTGATTTTCATTACTCATTCCCAGCAAAAATACCTGGATAGCGTGTTGGCCATGGCCAAGAAGTTTGGCGGCGACCCGGCCGATCCCGATCTTCAAGCCAGCATCCACACCCTGCTTACACCAACGGGGCTGGCGTTCGTCTTTTTTTTCGGTTTGATTATTGCGGTGGCGATTGCCTCGGCGGGAGGGGCGCTGGCGTCGCTGTTGCAACGGACTCGCAATCCGCGGTTGTAATTTGACCGCATTCGACGCGGGTCTCGGGCTCGGGCCTTGCTCTCGTCTTTCCGCACGCGTATGATGCAGCGTTTATGAATTCACGTGCGCCAAGTCGTTCTTTTGAGATCCATCAGAAAGCGCAATTGATGTCGGCATCGGAGGTGGAGCGCACCTTGATCCGGCTGGCGCATGAAATTCTGGAGAAAAACAACGGCGTCGAAGACCTGGCGCTGGTTGGCATACGGCGGCGGGGCGTTCCGCTGGCGGAGCGGCTGGCGAAGATCATTCAGCGCATCGAAAAGAAACCGGTGGCGCTGGGCACGCTAGACATTACGCTCTACCGCGATGATCTTTCCACGCTTGATTCCAAGCCGGTGGTGCAGAAAACGGAGATGGAAATTCCCATCACGGGCAAGTCGGTGGTGCTGGTGGACGATGTGCTTTATACCGGCCGCACCACCCGCGCCGCCATGGACGCGCTGTTCCGGTCGGGCCGTCCGAAGCGCTTGCAGTTGTGTGTATTGATCGATCGCGGGCACCGCGAGTTGCCGATCGAGGCTGCTTTCATTGGGCGGACGGTGCAGACCACGGAAAATCAGATTATCGAGGTTAAACTTCGCGAGGTGGACGACGCGGAGAAAGTTTTGCTGATGGAAAAACAGCAGACGACAATTTAGACGACTATGAATGCAGCGCGCGGTTCCCTGCTCGGTATTGAACATCTGGAAGCGGCCGAGATCCTGAAACTGTTGCGGTTTGCCCGGAGCATGAATCCGGATAAGCCGCGTCCCCTGCTCAAGGGCAAGCGGGTATTTCTTCTTTTCTACGAGGCTTCGACCCGCACCCGAAGCTCGTTTGAGATCGCGGCCAAATCGCTGGGCGCGCACACCGTTCTCATCCAATCCTTTGGTTCGAGCATTGAAAAAGGCGAGTCGCTGCTGGATACGGGATACACGGTGCGCGCGGTTGGCGCCGATATCATCGTCATACGGCATCCCAACGCGGGTGCTCCGTACGTGATGGCGCAGCACATCGATGTGCCGGTGATCAATGCCGGAGATGGGCTGCACGAACATCCCTCGCAGGCGTTGCTGGACGCTTATACGATCTTGCGCAACAAGAAAACTTTCAAAGGGCTGCAGGTCACCATTGTGGGCGACATCTTCCACAGCCGGGTGGCGCGGTCGGCGTGCCATTTGCTCAGTAAGTTCGGCGTGAAGATTATTCTTTGCGGTCCGCCGGAACTGGCGCCCGACGTTGCGGCTACGCTTGCTCCCGGCGTGCGTGTGACCCGGCACATTGAGGACGCTTTGCGCGGCACCGATGTGATCATGCTGCTGCGGGTGCAGACCGAACGCCTGGCCGGGCTGAAGATCGACGTGGCGGAGTACATTGCGCGCTACCAGATGAATCCGGCGCGGCTGAAGATGGCGAAGAAGGATGCCATCGTGATGCATCCCGGGCCGATCATTCGCGGGCTGGAGTTGACCAGCGAAGTGGCCGACGGCGCGCAGGCGCGCATTCTGGAGGAAGTGCACAACGGCGTGCCCACGCGGATGGCGATTCTGGCGCGGGCGATGGGGAAGATGCGATGAGCCCAGAAAAATCCAGAACCAGTCTGCTGATTAAGGGTGGCCACCTCATCGACCCGGCGGCTCGTATCGATGCGCCGATGGACGTGCTGCTGAAAGACGGCCGGGTGGCCGAAGTGGCTGCTCCGAACAAGATCAAGGGCGGCGCGGATGAGAAATTCGATGCCCGCGGACTCATCGTTGCTCCGGGGTTTATCGATTTGCACGTCCACTTGCGTGAGCCCGGGCAGGCGCATAAGGAGACGATTGCTACGGGCACGGCCGCGGCGGCCGCGGGCGGATTTACTTCGGTTTGCACCATGCCGAACACGGTGCCAGTGGTGGATTCGGTGGAGTGGATCGAATGGCTTCGGCAGCCCGAACGGGGCGCGGTCGTCAATGTGTTTGGCATCGCTGCCGCTACGCGAGCCAGCAAGGGCGCTACGCTCACCGACTTTCGCGCGCTGCAAAGCGCCGGCGCTATCGCGGTCACAGACGATGGCAAGCCCATCCTTGATGACGGCATCATGCGAGAGGCTTTGGTTCTCGGCGGGGAATTGAATTTTCCGGTGGTGCAGCACGCCGAGGACACGCGGATGACGGAGAACTGCTCCATGCATGCGGGCGAGCGTTCGTTCCGGCTCGGATTGCGGGGCATGACTGCGGCTGCTGAAGCCTCGATTGTGGAGCGCGATGTGCAACTGGCGATGCACATTCCCAACGCGCGCCTGCATGTTGCGCATCTTTCCACCTCGGACGCGCTGAAGAGCGTGCGCCGGGGCAAGCGAGCGAAAGCTCGCATTACTTTTGAAGTCACGCCGCACCACTTTGCGCTGACGGTCGACGACATGCGCGACTACGACAGCAATTTCAAGATGAATCCGCCGCTGCGCTCGGCCTCCGACCGTGAGGCAATTGTGGCCGCGCTGGCGGACGGCACGGTGGATGCTATCGCCACCGATCACGCTCCTCATGCGGCGCACGAAAAAGAGATGGAATTCGAGCGCGCCGCGTTCGGCATTACGGGACTGGAAACTGCGCTGGCGCTGGCGATTACCAAGCTGCATCGCGAGAAGCGGATTCCGCTGGCCCGCATTGTGGAACTCTTCACTGCCGGTCCGGCTCGGTGCTTCGATCTGCGCGGACGGGGATCGCTGGCGCGCGGCTCGGTTGCGGACGTTACGGTTTTTGATCCGAAGAAGAAGTGGACGTTTGAAGCGGCGAAGTCGCTGTCGAGGTCGAAGAACACTCCGTTCGATGGATGGCCGCTGACGGGGAAAGTGGTGGCTACGGTGGTGGGCGGGAAGATGGTGTACGCCAGCTAGGATTTTCCCGCTCGAATCGAATTGAGATATCGCGCAGTGCGGCCCACTCCACCGGTGCTACAATCCCTCGCCATGAAGCGCTTGCTATTGCTCCTCCTGCTGAGTCCATTCCTGCTGGCGCAGACCGCGACTGAAGTTGAGATTACCGCTGAGCCCGCGCACCACCTGGCGCTGGAAAACGAGTACGTACGCGTCTTCAAGGTCGAGGTTGCTCCTCATGCTTCGACGCTGATGCACCGCCATCGTTACGACTATGTTTATGTCACGCTTGGCGATGCGCAGCTCTCCAATGAAATTGAGGGTAAGCCGCCGGTGGAAGTCAAACTCGCGGATGGCGACACCCGGTTTACGGCAGGTGACTTTGCGCACGTCGCCAGGAACCTCTCAGACCAGTCTTTCCGAAACGTCACGATTGAGTTGCTGCAGGATGGACAATTGCGGCAGACGCCATCCCATTGGCCGGAGAAGAGCGGCGAAAAGAACTTTCCAGGTGGACGCAGCAAGATTCTCTTCGTGAAGGATGGCGTGCGTGTGTCGGAGGTCGATCTCGATCCGGGGGCGGTCGTGCCCCGCCACCATCACGATGGTCCGCATCTTATGATCGCGGTGACCGATCTCGATCTGCGCAGCGACGTCGAGGGGATGGGGTCGATGCCCGGAAAACTCAAGGCGGGCGACATCAAGTGGCTGCCGGGAGGCTACACCCACACGCTGACGAATGTGGGGAAGAGCCCGGCTCGAATGGTGACGGTGGAATTCTAGAGCAGCTGCCTACTCGGCTTTGACCAGCGGGTTGCCTGGAGAAACAAAGGCGATGCGATGCAGCTTGGCGGTGAGGCGCTCTTTATCGGGTGCGGCGGAGGCAGCGGCCAGGCGCTTCCTGAGTTTTGCTACTTTTTCTGCGCGGGTGCGGCGGCGGCGAATTTCCGGACGACGGCTGGGTGCGGACATAAAATTTCTCCTTGATGCTGAGTGGTGACCGGGAAGTGACCGGTGGAATCACGAGTCGCAACCACGGTTGCAACCGTGGACTAGTCGCGAAGCTCAATTATAGGGTCGATGGGCGCGGCTGGCAAAGCGGCTAGCGCACTATGACGGGCGGTTGCGGGAGATAGCCGCTGCAAACGAGTACCGGCAGGCGCGGATATTTTGCGAACCGCGGATCCTGCAACGAAAGATCGCAGCGGAGGAAAATCGATCCGCGATCGGACTCGATCTGGCGCGAATGCTGGCAGTTCTGGCAGAGGCCGGGGTTGGGGCGGATGGGCTTGTCGTCGGATTCAGCGGGCATGGTTGAGCTTAAGACCT
>CAVZUP010000134.1:0-30555 GCA_963778255.1 uncultured Acidobacteriaceae bacterium | reverse complement strand
CAACCAGTAGATGCAGAACATGGCCAATGATTGCTAGCTCTCCGGCAAACCTGTGCACCGGGAGAGGTGTGGGCGAGCCCGGAATTTCAATATGCGGCAAACTGCCGTTTCGCATCACGAACTGCAGCTTCCCGTCGGAACTGGCCAGCAGTTCGCGAAAGCTGTCTCCAGATCCTTCCAGATCGAAATTGCCATCGGCGGTTCCAGCGATCCAGGCATCGTTCATGAGCGCGCTCACCTGCGCCAGCGAAATACCCCGCAACGTGCCAGTGCCGCGATACCGCAAGGGCTGCGGGGAGACTACATCCGCGGGCAAATCACGAGTCGAAACATCAACCGTCCAATTGCCCAGATGCGTGCCCTGCAGCAGTTGTCCATGCAGGGCGGTTAATGTGATCTTGCCCCGATCCACTTCCACTTGGGTGGCAACCTGAGTGGCGAGTACCTTCTTCAATTCAACCCGGCCGACGTGCAGATTGCCGCGCGCCTGAATCGCGAGCAGCGGCGAAGTCCCCGAAGGTGCATCGGAACTGGAATTCAAGATGCGGTACCACGGACGCTTGGCGGGACGCGGCGTGAACCATTCTGTGAGATCGCCGGTCGAAAGCTGGTCAGCCGTGAGGTCGAACTGAAACACACAGCCAGAACCGGCATTAGGCGCGGTGTTCGGAGATTGGCAATGACGAGGCGCCCTGACTTCACCGCTCCAATGAGTGCTTCCGGTTCGAGCCGAAAGCTTCTGCACCAGCACCGCGTCGGGAGCAAGAGTCATGGTTGCCGATCCGATCTCAATCGGCGTGTTGAGGCCGCGCATCTCGGCGCGCACGTTGCGCAGTTGCGCGGTCCCCGAGGCGGAGGGAACGGCAAATCCTTGCCACGGTCCGGAGACGCTCACATCCAGCTTGGCCGAACCTTCTGCCGCCGGACGCGCCAGCGCCAGACCTAGAATGGTTTCCAGACGAAACAGATCTTTCAACTCCAGGTCGCCAGCCAGAAAAAAACGATAACCGGCAGGGGACACCCAGCCTCCAGCGCTCATTGGCGCGGAGGCGTTGATTGCCAGCGCTACCGGGCCAATGCGCAGGTGCGGGTCGGCGGGCTCGCGATCTTTTTCATCTTTTGTCATCTTTATCTTTGGCGTGAAAGGGTTGCCGGGCTGCGACTGGCCGGCCACCACGAGTGGAATCGTGCCCAAGGCCACCTCATCCTTGCCTGCGTTCGACGTAAAGCGCACATTGGTGGCTGCGCCGCTGCCGGTCCATTGCGGCGCCTGAAACGCGTGCCGGGTGTCCAGAGCGTAAGGAACATTCTGAGCGGCGTGAAACTCCGCATTCAATAATCCACTCGCGGTGAGATCGCTAGGAATCTGTTTCTTTGACTGCCGCAGCCATCGCACCACGGAACCGAGTGGCACCTTTTCGATCGCGAGCGTCAGGTCGTACGCCGCTGGTGTCGTCAATACAAGACCTCCGCGCAGACGGAGAGTCCCGCTGCCGATGGGCGATTCGCACAGCAGGTTGGCAAGCGTGCTGGTGATCGCGTTGTATTCTCCAGAGCAGGCTGTGGCGAGGCGCACATTCTCACTGTTGACGATGTCGTAGCGATGGAAATCTGCGATGGCGATGCGGCTCTCGATTCGCAGTGCTTCCGGAGTGCCGGATAAATTCGCCGTAAGATTTACGCCACCGCGCCATCCCCGGTCCTTGCCGCTCAGCAACTGCGTGATTTGTCCGAGTTGCCCTTTCTGCCACTGCACGGTCAGTTGGACCGGGGTTGACCGTAAGTCCGCGGCGCGCTGCCAGGTAGCGTCGATCTGCAGCAGTCCGGTATCGGTGAGATTAAAGTCGGTGCGCACGGGCTCAGCCTTGATGCGCGCCCCCCAGGAATTTTCCGAATCCTGCCAAAGCCCAACGTCGGCGTCCATCAGCGCGTAGGATTTCTTTGTCAGCCCAAACTTGAAATTGACGCGCGCATTGCTGGCTTCAAGATAAGGGAACGCGGGGCGTCGCTCGGAAGCGGGTTTGCCGGTCGGTGCCGCGGGAATTTGGGCGTTGCGTTCGAGCAGGCTCGACAGATTCCAGCGGCCCTGGTTGTTGCGCACCAGGTTGATGCTGGGCTCGTTGGCGCTCAGCGTAGCGATCTCGATCCGTCCGCGGAGCAGGGAACGGACGCGGATGGCGGCGGACACTTCCTGGGCGCGGATCATCGGCTCGGCGCTGAATGCGGGATCGTCGTAGATGACCAAGCCTTCCAGATCGAAGCCCGGACGCGGCAGAAAATGCAGACTTACGTTGTCGAGCGAGACCCGGCGTCCCAGAGCGCTGCCGATCGATGTGGCGATCCGGTTGCGCAGCCTGTACACGCCCGGACGGAACAGAAACAGGATCAGCAGGAGAAGCGCGATAACCGCCATCCCGCGTTTGGTACGGAGAAATTTCACCGCACGATCCTGAAGGTTCGCGACCAGCGTGTCTCATCGAAGAAATGAGCGAGGATGTGCCCCATGAATGCTACCCGATCCCTAACGCTGTTCATCTCGTACTGGTCGTCCGGGGTAACAAATGACCAGTAGACGAACATGGGACGTCCGATCAGATTCTTTCGCGGGATGAAGCCCCAGAAACGGCTGTCGTAGCTGTTGTCGCGGTTATCGCCCATAGCAAAATAGCTGTCGGGCGGGACGACGATGTCATCTCCCTCGATATGCTTAGGCAATTCTTCTGACCATTCTTTGTTGTGTACCCCGTAGTCTGGCAGAGGCGGTAAAGCGGGAAAATTATCGGTGTAGGGGTTGTGCCCTCCCCGTCTATAACGGACGAATGGCTCCACAAGTTTTTCGCCGTTGCGGTATACGACATCATCGCGTAAGTGGATGCGGTCGCCGGGGACGCCGATGATCCGTTTCACCAAGAATAGCCCCGGTTGCTCGGGCGACAGGAACACGGCGACCTCGTCGCGGCGGACATCGCGATAGGGCATGAGCCGACCCATCCATCGCGTTGGCGCGGAGAACTGCTCCCGGTTCACGAATAGGTGGTCTCCGATGAGCAGCGTATCCTCCATGGAGCCAGAGGGAATCGCGAACGCTTGCAGTATAAAGGTTATGATAAACAGGCCGACGACCAGCACTCCCGCGAGCGAAGCCAGGAATTCTACGGTCGTCTCGTGCGGGTTTTCGTCCACAACGACTTCTTCTTTTTCCTTCTTAGGCACGTTTGCCGTCCGTTTCACAATTTTTGCTTCTCAGCGCACCAGCTTGAAAGTTCGCGACCAGCGCGTCTCATCGAAGAAGTGAATGATGATGTGCGCCAAGAAACCCAACCGGTCTCCCCACTCGCGCATTTTGTACTGGTACTCAGGAGTGGTGAACGACCAGTAGATAAACATGGGCCGGCCGATCACATTTTCCTTTGGGATGAGTCCCCAGAAACGGCTGTCGTAGCTGGCGTTGCGGTTGTCACCCATGGCAAAGTAGCTGCCCGGCGGCACCACGAAGTCGATGCCTTCGATGTGCTTGGGCAGTTCGGCCTGCCAGTCCGGCGTGACGCCGTACTGGTCCGACGCCTGCACCGCCGGAAAATTCTCGCGATAGACGCGGGAGTTCTCAGATTCGGGGGTGGGCTTATCGCTAACATAAGGTTCATCGAGTTTCTGCCCGTTTCGGTATACCACGCCGTCGCGCAGATGGATGCGGTCTCCGGGGGTGCCCATGACGCGCTTCACGACGAACAGGCCTTGTTCGGACGGCGAAAGGAACACAATGATGTCGTTGCGGCGGATGTCGCGGTAGGGCATCAGCGAACCCATCCAGCGCGTTGGCGGCGCGAACTGCTCGCGGTTTACAAACACATGATCGCCGATGAGCAGCGTGTCTTCCATTGAACTGGAGGGAATTTCGAATGCCTGCAGCACGAACGTGATGATGAACAGACCGGTGACCAGCACTCCCGCGAGCGAGGAGAGGAATTCCACGGTCGTTTCGCGCGGCTTTTCGTTCTCGTTCTTATTGCCGATCACTTCTTCTTTCTCTTTTTTCGGCACGTTTGCCATCCGTTTCAGAGGATTTCTTCCCGGAGCACTTTCAATAACGAGCTTTCATCAACGAACCAGCCTGAAAGTACGCTCCCAGCGCGTTACCTGGAATACATGAGTGACTGCGTAAGCCAGATGATAAAGCCTATCACCGACAGTGGGCGATCCTGGAAGATCGTTATTCAGATTACCGGATGACCAGTAGATCAGAAGCGGGCGTCCGATGATATTTTCACGCGGCACGAATCCCCAGTAGCGGCTGTCCCGGCTGTCGTCACGATTGTCGCCTAATACAAAATAGTGGCCTTCGGGAATGATCAACTGGTGGTCTTCCACCAGTTTCGGCATTTCCTTCCACCATTTTGCATCCATTTCGAGGACGGGAGAACTCGTCTGCGGAAAGTCGTCGAGATAGAAATTATGTAGCGCGGCGATGTACTGCACGTAGGGCTCAACCACGAGAACGCCGTTGACGTAGACACGTTTGTCCACGAGTCGCAGGCGGTCTCCGGGCAGGGCCACCACGCGCTTCACGAAATCCTGCGCGGGGTTCACTGGATAATGAAAGACGATGACGTCGCCGCGCCGGATTTTGCGATAGGGCAGCAGACGGTTCCATCCCGCGCTGCCGCCGTAGCAGAATTTATCGACGAGCAGGTAATCGCCGATAAGCAGCGTCTGTTCCATCGATTCGGAAGGGATGGTGAACGCCTGCACTAGGAAAGTGACCGCAAAAACGGCGATAACGATCGTCCCTGCGACTGATTGAATAGTCGCAGGCCAATCGCCGGCGGAAATTTGTTTACTCCACGACATAGCTACAACATGACCTACGAATCGCTGCCGTCCCTTTCGCTATTTGCATTCCCTGCGTTGGGCAGTTCGGCCAGGTGCTCCAGAACCTGGCGCGCAGCTTCCTGTTCCGCTCTTTTCTTTGTTGCGCCCTGCGCGCGTCCGACAAACTGGCCCATCTCCGGTTGCGGCAATCTCACCTCGACTGTAAAGGTCTTCTTGTGTTCCGGACCCTCTTCTTTCACCAGCGCATAGACCGGCTGTGGTCCGCCTCTGGCCTGGAGCGCCTCCTGCAACGCGGACTTGAAATCCATCACCGGCATGGCGCTGGTCTCCAAGTTCATGCGGGCCAGTTCTGGCTCGACGATCACATGGATGATGAAGTTTCGCGCCGCCGTCCAGCCGCCATCGAGATAGAGGGCAGCCAGAATCGCCTCCAATGCGTCTACCAGCAAGCTGGCCTTGTTGCGGCCGCCGCTTTTTTCTTCGCCGCGGCCGAGGCGCATGTAATCGCCAATCTGCAACTGCTCCGCCACCCGCAGCAGGTGCCGCTGCCCTACCAGATGAGCGCGCAGCTTGGAAAGATGCCCTTCCTGGAACTTGGGGAAGCGTTGAAAAAGCTCCTCACTGGTGGCGAGCCCGAGCACGGCATCTCCCAGGAACTCCAGGATTTCATTGTCGCCGCTGGACAAACCGCCGGCCGCGCCCAGTGCCTCCACTTCGCGCGCTTGTGAACTGTGCGTGAGCGCTTGCTCGAGCAATTCCGAACGCTGGAAGCGATGCCCCAGGCTCTCTTCCAGCGCCGTGATTTCGCGTGATTTCATGAGAAGCGGGGCGTTGAATCATCGATTCAACGCCTCCATGTAGTTTAGTTCTTTGGCGGGGTTTGCGGCTCGGGAAGTAGTCCCACCGTGAGCTGTTGCAGGCGATCACGCTCGCGGCGCGCTGGAGTTCCGATCGGAGTATTATCCTGCGTCATCTCCACGGCGCGGTTGGCTACCTTGAGCGCCTCGGTGTACTTCTGCTGTTTATCGAGCGCCAGCGCCAGGCGGAGCACGTCTACCGGGGCGGGATCGCTCGGATAGGCGTCGATCGCCTTCTGCAGATCCTCCTGCGCGGCCGCGTAATTCTCTTTCTTATACTCAACGGCGCCGAGAGTTGAAAATGCGTTGGAACGCAGCATGGACTTGTAGGCGTCGATCTTGTCTTGCGGCGTGCCTGCCGGGACGCTGATGTCGGTGTCGATGGTCTGCGTGGCCTTCCGGGCCAGCGTGACCGCTTCCCCGAGGCGCTGATCCTTGTCGATATCGGTGTCGCGCGTTCTCTCGGCAATGACCTCGGCGACCACGGCCAGAGCTTCGGGATCATCGCCGTCAAAGCCCAGCACCTTGCGCCCCATGGCTTCGGTCTTCTCTGCGTTGTTGGCATTTTGGAACAGCCGCATCGCGGTCTTATAAAGAAGCACGCGAAGTTCGCTGTCGGGATACTTGGTGGCAAAATCCTCCGCCGCCTTTTCCAATGCAGCAGGATCGGTTTGAGCCGCCGCTGCCTTCCATGCCGTCAGCTCCGCATCGGTCTTGGCTTGCGGTGGACGCTTCGCCGCTGGCGCCGTCTGACCCGCTGCTGCCGGCTTCTGCTGCGCCGTTTGTCCGGCGGTTTGAGCTCCGGCCCAAACCGCGATACTTAGAATTCCTAGAATGACTGCCGCTCGTTTCATGCATTCCCCCATTTAGCAAAATTTCAAAACTTTATCGCATCCAACCCTGCAACTTGGAAACCCTGAAAACCACTTCACTCCGGCTGCTTCGCCACAGGAGGCTCATACGGCCGGTCAATTCCCTTTTGCGCCGCCAGCTTCGCTTCCGGAAGGTTACCATCGGCGGCGTCCAGCGCCGCCCGATACTGGTCCACGGCGGCTGGCCGGTCTTCCTTCAAATCGAAAATGCGGCCCAGATAAATGTGAGACCAGACGATCACCTTGGGCTCATGCGCAGTCTGCAGCGCTCGCTCAAAGTACTTACGCGCGCCGTCGATATCGCGATTCGCGGTGGCGACTTCCGCCAAAATGAAGAGCGCGCGTCCGGAATCATCTTCTTGTTCATCGAGTACTTTTTGCGCCAGCTTCTGTGCCGCTTCCCGGTCGCCCGCCGCCAACCGCCGCTCCGCGTTCAGCAGCAGGCGATCGTCGCGGTGGCCCGCCTGTTTGAGAAGTTCAGGTGCTGCCTCATTTGCGAATTGGATCTGGGAGACTCGCTTCAATTCCTTGGCCACTTCGATCGAGCCGAGCAGATCTGCATAGGCGTCGCGCATGCCCGCCGGATCTCGATCGAACCTGCCCAGCGCGTCGTAGAAATAGCGCGTCAGGATGTAGCCTTCCTTGTCGGCCTGGTCGAGGCTCTGGGCGCGCTCCGCATCTGGAATCTTGGTCAATCGGTCTTCAATCGCGCGCACCAGGCATTCCGTGACCAGTAGCGAAATATTGCTCTTGAACGCCTCATCCATGGGAGCGTCCTGTAAAGGGCCGAGCAGCGGTTCCAGTCGCTTGAATGAGCCGCCATTCTTCAGCGCCAACGGATCCAAAAGGTAATGCAGATAGGTGTGGCGAATCTGCTGCAGCTTGATCGTGGTGCCGGCCGTCGGCGAAATCACCACATAATAATCTGCCGCGTAGTTGCGCGCATTGGTCTGTCCGGGCGCGCCCATGGCGTCGAGATAAATCGTGAATTGGCGTCCCAGGTAACCCGCCGATGGCATCTTCAGATAGATCTCGGTGTCGAACGTCATCTTCGCCAGGGGAACGTGATAGATCGCGGTCAATTCCGTGTAGCGGGCGCGATGGCGCTCCCAGATGGCGTGCAAGCCGATCTTCTGATAGAAGGCCTGCAGCAGCGGTATGATGCCGGCCACAGCATCCGCATCCGGAGGCAGTTCCGCCTCTCTTGTTTTGAGCGCGAAACCGGGTGGCGCTTCCAGATAGAGCGCCAGTGAAACATAGTGAGAGAGATCGTGCGAGGGATCCGGCGCCTGGTGTTGGCGATAGAACAAGCACATGGGACCGATCACGTCCTGTGCCCCGTCCGTGTTCTCGATCGCCTTGGCAACTTCCGAGCGGATCTGGTTACGCAGCGCGTCGGAAACGCTCAGTTCCTGGTCATAGCCGCAAGTGTTGATGGCGGTGAGCACGGTGAACAGTGTCTCGCTGGTTTCCAAGGACACTGGCGGACGGTTCTGCGCCCATCCCGACGCCACTGCCAGCACCACCGTCATGCTTACAGCGAACCTCAGTCGAACCCGATGTCCCAGGGAATTCCTTCTGCTCTCAAGCATAGACGGATGAGCTAGAAAATAGTGTACGAACTGGTGAATTCGCGGTCAAACCGGCAGGAATGAAAATGAAGTCAAAACCACTCAAACGTAAGGATACCCAGGAACTTAGGGGTCGCTGTCCGGCTGTCCCAGCGAATCTCAGCCGCAGCTGCTACCCTTTCACGCTGATCTTGGAGAAAGAGAGCACGGCGGTTCCCGAAGTGGGGCGGCCCATGGAAAGCGCGGGATGGAAGGTCGTGAAGATCAGCAGGTTCTTCAACTGTGGCAGCACGGCTTGGGCGTCGTCCGGTTGCGAGAGGATGCGATAATCCTCCACTCGGCCGTTGGCATCGACGTAAGCTTCAATCACGACCGCATCGTCACCCATATTGCCGAGCGACGTGCCGAACGCCGATTTCTCCAGTTGCGGACCGGTGTAGAGCATGAGCGGAACATCCGAGCTGCTTGCACGCAATTCGGCCGGCAAGGCGAAGAATCCAAGCAGCAGCCCGAAAATCAATACCGCGCTCACCAGCCCTGCCGTCGCCGGAACCATGAAAGCATTCAGCGCATTCTCTAGGCGCACCAGCACACCTTCAAACCGCGGACGCCGCGTCTGCGCCGCTTCACGCGAAATCGCCACACGCAACTTCAATGCCAGGTCGGCGGGCGCCTTTTTCGGTCCCAGACTGACCAGCAACTGTTGCGTACGCTGCACCGCGGCATATTCCCGCGCACAGCCGGCGCACTCTTCGATATGGCGCGTGAGCGCACGCATCTCGGCGCCGGTCACGCGGCCGTCGAGATACGGCGAAAATGATTTCCTGATCTCAGTGCACGTCATGGTGTCACCTCAACCTCTCTGCCACCGCGCGAACCCTGGCGCGTCCTTTCGCTTGCGTCGTTCGCCTGCCGGTCGCTGGCGGGAGCCAGCAATCCCAACTCCGGACCCACTTCCCGGACATACTCCGTCAACCTCTTGCGCAGTGCATCACGTCCCCGCGTGATGCGCGACTTCACGGTTCCGAGCGAGATCTGCAAAACCTCCGCGATCTCCTCGTACGACATTTCTTCCAGATCGCGCAGGATCAACGCGGTCCGATATGGCTCCGGCACTTTTTGCAGAGCTTGCTCGACTACTGCGCGGACTTCCGTGTGCGCGAATTTTTCAAACGGCGACTCGCCTGGATCGACCAGCCGGTCGTCTCCCGAAAACTCGCCATCGCACGATACCGTGGGATCGATCGGCGTTTCCTGCGCCTTGTGCCGGAACCACCAGCGCCGGCGATTCGCGGCTTCATGCAGGGCGATGCGGTAAATCCACGTCTTCAGGCTGGACTCACCGTGGAAATGTCTCATCCCGCGAAAGACTTTAAGAAATACGTCCTGCGTGGTGTCGGCCGCGTCGGACGGGTCGTTCACGATGCGGTAGATGAGGCCGTAGATGGGCTGATGGAACTCGCCAATCAGCCAGGCGTAGGCATCTTCCGACCCCGCCTTCAGTGCGGCAATGACGGCGGATTCCTCGGCTCGGGCCCCGATAGCGCTGGCAAGATCGCCCAATGTAGTAGCTCCCGCCATGACGGCGTTGCCCCCAATTATAGAGTCTCTCGAGCCCCAGGCGGGAATCTTAATTTCTTACCAAAGCGATCTTACTCAAGTTACCGCGAAATACGTTCCCGCTTAAGTACTTAGACTCCGAAGCGGGCCTGGGAGTTCCCTGGCTAAGTCTCATATCTGCAACAAGAAATGTCCGGGAACGCAAAAGGCCGTTTTGGAAGGTCCGGGAACAAATGAGCCTGGGCGAGGTATCGCCGTATCCGCAATGCCGTTGACCGGCTCAGTCGCCGGACGACTGCTCAAGGCTGCCACTGGTCCCATCCGCGCATGCGCGGTAGCCATCGCCGGACGTTCTTGCAATATTCCGCATACTCTTCGCCGAACACTTTTCGCAGGTGCGGCTCCTCGTAGAACAGCACAAACAAAACCACGCCCAAAATTCCGATGCAGGCGAATGTGATCGGGACCACGTTGGCTTGTCCGAAGACCACCCACAGCCCCATCCAGTCCGTGATGAACCCGAGGTACATTGGATTGCGCACGTAGCGATAGAAGCCCACCACCACCAGCCGTTTCGGCGGAACCACTGGCGCCGGCGTTCCGTGTCCCGTCCATCCAAAATCCCACACGCAGCGCAGCGCGACGGCAAAGCCAAGCACCGATGGAACGGCCGCAATCCAGCGCCAACGCTCCGCCCCTGCCGCGTCCACGCGAAAGCCCAGCCAGGACGGCAGCAACCAGAACCACAGCGCAAAGAACGCAGCGCCCACGGCAAGGGAAGCAAACGCTGCCGGCCACTGTTCTGAACGATGATCGCCACTGTGTTGCCCGCCACGATCCGGAACTCGCGCAATCTGTCCGCCCGTCATGATCGCCTCCATCAACCTCGAAGTATGATCCCGTGGCACAACACCGGCAACAAAAGCTTGCCGCGCACGAGAGCAAGTGATCCTGATCGCCTTCGAAGGGCAGTCGGTCACGCAGATGTGTGATTTCAATCACTGACCCAACATAGCATCACAAGCGATAACCATTATCGTTACGTCCCAGATAGCTGTCGGCCAGAAGTGAGAGTCAGAACCACAGGGATACAGGCGGAGAGGAGAGGAACCGGGTATCGCGCACACACGCATTAATCTTTAGTCCTCACAGTTGAGCACGCGCTACCGCCGGTTCGTTGTTAGCCCTTCACGCCCGCCCTGCGACTCCACGAACAACGCAGGTTCGTGAGATTGTATCCGGCCTAAGGATACTGGGTAATGCCGTGCTCAGGAAGGCGCAAATGTCCAAGCATCCAACCATTGCAGAACACCTGGAGGCTAGTGGAGTCTCCCGTAGAAATTTCATCCAGCTGTGCAGCGTGCTGATGGCCACCGCGCCGGCGGGATTGGCGCTTACCAGCAAGAAATCGGTCTTCGAGGTGGCAGCCGCCATTGGCAAGACCAAGCGGCCGTCGGTGATTTGGCTGCATTTCCAGGATTGCACGGGATGCACCGAGACGTTGTTGCGCACCTCCGCTCCCGATGTCGCTCACCTTATCCTCGACGTCATCTCGCTCGATTACCACGAGACCTTGATGGCTGCTTCGGGGGCGCAGGCGGAAGCGGCGCTGAAGACCGCCATCGCCGAGAACGAGGGCAAGTTTGTGCTCGTCGTCGAGGGCTCGATTCCCATGAAGGACGAAGGCGTCTACATGGAACTGGGCAGCAAGCCGGCCGTCCAAGTATTGAAAGAAGTCGCAGCCAAGTCGGCTGCGGTGATCGCCATCGGCTCCTGCGCTTCGTGGGGCGGAGTGCCGTCGGCCGATCCGAATCCTACCGGCGCGGTTGGGGTCGATTCCATTATCACCAACAAGCCCGTTGTCAATCTTCCCGGCTGCCCCCCGAATCCTTACAACCTGATCGGCGTTGTCCTGGAATATGTCACCATGGGCAAACTGCCGGAGTTGGATGAGGTTGGGCGTCCCAAGTTTGCATACGAGCGCGTCATTCACGAAAATTGCCCGCGCCGCGCTCACTTTGACGCTGGCCGGTTCGCTACCGCCTTCGGCGATGAAGGTCACCGCAAAGGCTGGTGCCTCTATAAGCTCGGCTGCAAGGGCCCTGTCACGCACGCTGCGTGTTCCACGCGTCATTTCAATGAGGTGCCCAACTGCTGGCCGATCGGCGCCGGAATCCCCTGCGTGGGCTGCACCGAAAAAGACGTGGTCTGGAAGATGGGAACGTTTGAAACCGTCCAGATTCACGTGGCGACTCCGCCGGATAACTATCCGCCGATCTACAGTTCGATCGGGGGCGTAACCATAGGCGCAGCAGCGTTAGTTGGAGCGGTGGCGGGAGGACTCGGCGGCGCTACCTACGTTTACTCGCAGCGCTTCGAAAGCAGTCAGGAAATCGGAGCTGAACGAATCGAAGCCGCCCGCGCGGACAAGAAGAAAGAGGACTGATGTGGCTATTACTCGGCGAGAACTGATTACAAACATCGCCAAGGCCGGCGTGCCGGCGGCCGTGGCCATGACCGCTGGTACCCAGGCGCTTCAGGCGGAGGAAGTCCCGGTTCCAAATGCTCCTCTCGGGCTTCTCTACGACGCCAGCCTTTGCATCGGTTGCAAAGCTTGCGAGTCCGCTTGTAACGCCGCCAACGACACGCCGCCGGATACCAGCGGCGACGGACTCCACCAGGCGCCGGCCGACCTGAATGTTTTCACCCGCAACATCATCAAGCTCTACAAGCCGGAAGATGGTTCCGCTTCATCGTTCGTGAAGCGGCAGTGTATGCAATGTTTCGATCCCGGTTGCGTTGCGGGCTGTCCCTTTGAGGCTCTGTATAAGGACGCCGACGATGGCGTGATTCACTGGGATGGAGGAAAGTGCATCGGCTGCCGTTATTGCACCATCTCCTGTCCCTACTCCGTGCCGCGTTTTCAGTGGCTCGGATTGAACCCGGTCATTACCAAGTGCGAGTTGTGCAGCCACCGTTTGGCCAAGGGATTGAAGCCGGGATGCACCAGCGTCTGTCCCACCGGCGCCGTAATCTTTGGCCCGCGGACGGCCTTGCTGCTCGAAGCCAAGCGCCGCATCAAGAACAGTCCTGGACGTTACTACCAGGATCGCGTGTACGGGGAAGTAGAAAACGGCGGAACCCAATGTCTCTATCTGTCTCGCGTTCCCTTCGATAAGTTGGGCCTGCCTGAGATAGGGCCGGACGGGGGGCCCACCACCTACCTGCGCTGGCAGAAACGTATTTATTCCTACTTTGTGCTGCCCGCCGTGTTGTACGCCGGTTTGGTGACAGTCATTCGCAAGAACCTGAAGGGCCACGAGCAAGAAGCGCACGAGCAAGAAAAGGAAACTGGTTTGAGGGCGCAATTATGAGCAGCACAACCTTTAATAACGCGCCGAGGGCTGCCACGAAGACTCGCTGGGAACGCGCGGTTCCGGTCTACGGCGTCGCCGTGGTCAACAAGTTCTTTTTGCTTCTGGTTGGCTTGGCCGTGTTGTCGCTTTTCCTGACTGTCTACAGGGAAGTGGTTGGTCTCGGTCCCGCCAGCGGCATGAACGACAAGTTCGGCTGGGGCATCTGGAAGACCTTCAACGTGGTTGTGTTGACGGCGTGGGGTTCGGGCGCATTCGCGGTGGGCATTGCCGCGTGGGTGTTCGGCCGCAAGCGTCTGCATTCCCTGATGCGGATGGCCCTGCTGACCAGCATGCTGGCGTATGCCTGTGGTCTGTGCTTGCTGGGCGTCGATGTCGGCCGCCCCTGGAACTTCTATTGGGTGCTTTTCCCGTGGAATTGGAACGTTCACTCGCCGATGGCCGAAGTGGCCATCTGTATGTCGGTGTACGCCTCCATCCCGCTGTTCCTGGAAAATATTCCGCCCGTGCTCGAGCGCCTCTGGCACTTCGATGTTCGCCTACAGCCGATCGTGGAGAAACTCGAACACGCCCTGCACTATTTTTTCCCCTTTATTGTGGCGTTGGCGTACCTTTTGCCCGGTATGCACCAGTCGTCGCTAGGCGCCTTGATGCTGCTCGGTGGCCCGCGAGTTCATGTCTTGTGGCAGACACCGTTCCTGCCTCTGCTGTATGTGGGTGCGGCGTCCTTCATGTCGTTCGGTTGCACGGTCGGAACCACCATGTTGTGCTGCCTGGTCTGGAAACGAGCCATGGATATGGACGTTCTTGACGAAGCCGCCCGCATCACCGCCTGGATCATTTTCGTCTGGCTTGGAATCCGCAACCTTGATCTCCTGTTCCGCGGATCGCTGTTTTCCGCCTTCCGCTTCACCCGCTACGCCGGCATTTTCTGGATCGAGACAGCCTTGATCGGATATGGTGGCTGGTTGCTCTGGCAATCCCTCAAGGACCACAATACGCGATCCATGTTCCTGGGCTACGCGTTCAGTTCGTTGGGTGGTATGCTCTATCGCTTTAGCCCCACTACCCTGGCTTATATGCCCGGCCCCAAGGCAATGTATTTCCCGTCCACGGTCGAAATTCTGATCGCGCTGGGTTTTGCGTCCACCGGTATCGCGGCATTTCTCATCATGGTCAAGTTGTTCGCCATCCTTCCGGCTCCGGTCCAGGACTGGCGCGATATGGCGAGCTACTTCAAAGCTCGCAAACCTTACATTAGCTGGACCAAGTATTTCAATTTTGGATTCTTCGGCGAAACTGAACCGACAGAATCCGACTAAGAGCAGGTATCATGGCAAACCGAATCACGATTGACCCGATCACGAGAATTGAAGGCCACCTTCGCATCGATGTCGAAGTCGACAACAATGCGGTCAGCAATGCATGGGCTTCCTGCACCATGTGGCGCGGTATCGAGAACATCCTCAAAGGCCGGGATCCCCGCGATGCCTGGCTATTCACCCAGCGCTTCTGCGGGGTGTGCACCACGGTGCACGCCATGGCCAGTGTGCGTTCGGTGGAAGACGCGCTGAAGCTGGAGATCCCGCTCAACGCCCAGTACATCCGCAATCTGATCCTGATTGCGCATGCGCTGCACGATCACATCGTGCACTTCTATCAGTTGTCCGCGCTCGACTGGGTCGACATTCTGCAGATTCCCAAGGCCGACATCGGTGCGACCACCAAGTTGGCGGAGAGCGTTTCGCCGTGGACGCGTAATTCCCGGGAGGAATTCAAGGCCGCGCAGGACCGCGTGAAGGCCGTCGCCGCCAGCGGTCAGCTCGGTGTGTTCATGAACGGCTATTGGGGCCATCCGGCAATGCGGCTCTCGCCGGAAGTGAACCTGCTTGCCTTCACCCACTACGTGCAGGCGCTGGAGTATCAGCGCAAGGCATTGCAGGTGGTCGGAATCCTCGGAGGAAAGACCCCGCACATCCAGAACCTGACCGTGGGCGGCGTTTCCAACGCCATCGACCTGGACAGCCAAAGCGCGCTCGATATGGACAAGCTCGAGTTGATCCGCGAGCTGTTGACCGACGTCGTGCGGTTCGTTAACGAGGTCTACTTCATCGACGTCTGCGCCGTAGCGGCCATGTACCCCGACTGGTTCAAGATCGGCAAAGGCGTCAATAATTACCTCGCCGTCCCCGATCTGCCGCTCGACAGCGCGGGCTCGTCCTACGAGCTTCCCGGCGGCTACATCATGAACGGGAACATCGGAGGCGTGCACTCCTTCAAGACCGCGGCGGACAAAGATTTTCGCGATGGCGTCAGTGAAGATGTCGCCCACGCCTACTATCACGGTGACAAGCCACTTCATCCCTGGAAGGGAGTAACCGACCCCGACTTCACTGGCTGGAACGCCGACCAGAAATACTCCTGGGTCAAGGCGCCTCGCTTCAACGGCGCGCCCATGCAGGTCGGGCCGCTGTCGCAAGTGCTGGTCGGTTTTGCCCAGGGCCATCCGCTGACCAAGAAGTATGCGGTGAAAGCGATCGAAACCATCGGAGCCGTCGGGCATATTCAGGTGACTCCGGGCATGTTGGAGTCCACACTCGGCCGCCACGGCGCGCGCGCAATTCGCGCCGCAATGTTGGGCGAACTGGCGCAGAAGCACTTGCAAATGTTGATCGACAACGTCGCCAAGGGCGAATACTCGGTCTACAACCCGCCGACCTTCCCGAGCGGCGAAGTGGAAGGCGTGGGGACGCATGAAGCCCCGCGTGGTACGCTGTCGCACTGGATCGTGGTCAAGAACGGGAAGATCAAGAACTACCAGGCGGTGGTGCCCTCAACCTGGAATGCCAGTCCGCGCGACGCCTCCGGCGCGCATGGTCCTTACGAAGCCTCGCTGCTGCACACGCCGCTGGCCCGGCCCGAGGAACCGTTGGAGGTCCTGCGGACGATTCACTCCTTCGATCCTTGCATGGCCTGCGCCTGTCACACCTTCGATCCCTCTGGCCGCCAGATTGCCAAGGTAAAGGTGCTGTGAAGAAAATACTGATCGGCGGGATCGGCAACGTTCTGCTGGGCGACGACGGCGTTGGACCGTACGTCGCCCGGCTTCTCGCCGCGCACTACGAGTTTGAAGAAGGCGTCGAAGTCGCCGACCTGGGGACTCCGGCGCTTGATCTGATCGATCAGCTCACCGCCAACCCTGCCGTCATCCTGATCGATTCCGTCAAGGTCGATGCCGCCGATGCGGCTCCGGGAGCAGTGCTTCTCTACCGCAAGTCCGATATTATGCGCATCCGTCCCGCGGTGCGCATGGATCCGCACTCGCCGGCCTTAATCGACGCCCTGCTAAGTGCCGAGTTGTTTGGGGTTGCGCCCGCCGATGTGCTGCTGGTGGGAATCAACGGTGCGTCTTACGAGGCAACTTGCAGCTTGAGCCAGCCCGTGAAAGCGGCGTTGGAGCAGGCGGTCGCAGAGGTTTTGAAAGAACTGGATCGCCTGGGCGTAGAGTACCGCCGCCGCGCAGTTCCCGAAGACCTTGGCATCTGGTGGGCTACCGAGGAACAGACGGAATCCGTACCGGCCTAGCCCAGGCCTACCGCACGTCCCTACTGGCGAAACCTGGCGGCTGCTACCAACGCCTGACCCAGGCTTAAACCGCCATCTCCGGCTGGCACTTCTTTCTGCGTGAACACTTCAAATCCAGCTTCCGATAGCCGTGCTTCGAGTCGCTGCGACAGGTAGATGTTGTGAAACGTTCCGCCGCTCAGGCAGACGCGATTGAGGGTAGTTTTGTGTTGTAGCAGCGTTGCAAGTTCGACGAACCCCTCAACTAACCCGTCGTGAAAACGTCGGCTGATTGCCGCCACAGAAGCACCTCGGCCGAGATCGTCCAGCAGCGCTTCAAACAGTGGACGAGTGCTGATGATCCAGTGGCCACCCTGCGACACGACATCCGGCACGAGTTTCACCGGATAGGCAGTTTCTTTTCCTGCCAACGCCTCGGACGAAGCCATCGCCATTTCCAGTTCAATCGCAGCTTGAGCCTCGTAATTAACCTGTTGCCGGACTCCGGCTAGCGCGGCCACGGCGTCGAACAGACGTCCGCAGCTTGACGTAAGCGGCGAATTCACGCCTTGCTCCATCATGCGCAGCAGAAGGTTGACCTTTGGCCGTTCGAGTTTGCGCACAAACGGAATGTCCAGCTTTAGGAATTCACGCCCGAAATGATGCGCTAAATAGCTGACGGCCATCCGCCATGGCTCCCGGATTGCGGCGGCCCCGCCGGGCAGCGGTACATACTCGAAATGGGCGGCTCGCTCGAAACTTTCATAGCCGGCGAGCAGAACCTCTCCGCCCCAAATTTTTCCGTCGGTGCCGTAGCCAGTGCCATCGAGGGCGAAACCGATCACCCGACCTTCCAAGTGGTTCTCGGCCATACAGCTGGCGATGTGGGCGTGATGGTGCTGCACGCCGACCAGCTTCACTCCGTTCTGTTGCAACGCCCACCGGGTGGAGAAATAGTCGGGGTGAAGGTCGTACGCGACAATCTCTGGACGAATTTCGAGAATCCGTTCCAGATGCTCGATGGCTTCGTGAAAAAAGCCATAACTTTCCGCGTTCTCCAGATCGCCAACGTGCTGGCTCAGGAAAGCGTTCTTTCCTTTAGTGAGGCAGATGGTGTTCTTAAGTTCGCCCCCAACGGCCAGCACCGAAGGCTGATCGTCTTTCAGGAAAACCGGCACTGGAACAAAACCGCGGGAACGCCGCAACTGCCGCGGGACAGCGCCAGCAACCCGCACCACGGAATCGTCGCAGCGCAGCAGGATGTCGCGATTGTGCACGAGGAAGTAATCGGCGAGACCTTGTAGTCGATGGACCGCCTCGCCATTATCGATTGCGATCGGCTCTTCGCTGAGGTTGCCGCTGGTCATCACCAAAGCCTGGAATGCTCCTTCGGCCAGCAACAGGTAATGAAGCGGCGTGTAGGGCAGAAAAACTCCCAGATAGTGATTGAAGGGCGCAACCTCGTCAGGAATCGCTGAGCCAATTTTCTTCGGGAGCAGAACAATCGGCCGCTGGATAGATTGCAGCGCCGTCCGGGACGCGTCATCTACTTCGCAAATCTCCTCGGCGGCTAGCAAATCCAGAACCATCACAGCGAAAGGCTTTTCGACCCGGCGCTTGCGCTGGCGCAGCAGAGTGACTGCGGCAGCGTTTGTGGCATCGACGGCCAGGTGAAATCCGCCTAGGCCCTTGACCGCGACGACCTGTCCGGCACGCAGCGCAGAGACCGCTTCGACGATGGGATCGCGGCCTTCAACTCCCCGGCCGGACCGATCCCAGAGTTCCACTCGCGGTCCACACTCCCAGCAGGCGTTAGGTTGAGCGTGAAAACGGCGATCAAGGGGATTCTCATATTCCGCCAGGCATGCCGGGCACATGGGGAACTTTGCCATCGACGTGCTCGGGCGGTCGTATGGGATATCGCGAATAATGGTGAAGCGCGGCCCACAGTTGGTGCAGTTAATGAACGGATAGCGATAGCGCCGGTCCTTCGCGTCGAACATTTCGCGCAGGCAGTCCGCGCAAATGGCTACATCGGGCGAGATGAGCGTACGAACTTCTTCGCCCTCGTGGCTGTGAATGATGCGGAACTCCTCGTCGCCGTTACACGGGAGTTCGTTTACGCTGAAACCGGTGATCCGCGCCAAGGGCGGCGCTTCGGCAGGCAAGCGATCGATGAAATCCTGAACGGTCTCGGCCGGTCCCTCAATCTCGATGGTCACGCCGGCCGAGGTGTTGCGAATCGTGCCTCGAAGGCTCCGGGCTTTAGCAAGACGATAGATATAGGGCCGGAATCCGACTCCCTGCACAATGCCGGAAACTTCGATCTGGCGCCGGACCTCCATCATTCATCGGCTCGCAGTCTCCTGCACCAGCGACTTATGCGACTTGCGCCGCTCCTCCAGCCACATCATCCACTCGTGCATACCGTTGCCGGTGAGGCAAGAGACTTTCACAATCTCCATCCCAGGATGCACCTTGCGGGCATTTTCCGCCGCAGCGTTGATGTCGAAAGGGACATAGGGAAGCAGATCGACCTTGCTCAGCACCATCAACGTGGACTTGAAAAATATCGAAGGATATTTCAGCGGCTTGTCTTCGCCTTCGGTTACGCTCAACACCACGACCTTGGCCGCTTCGCCCAGATCATAGCTGGATGGACAAACCAGGTTACCGACGTTTTCGATCAGCAGCAGATCGAGATCTTCGAGCTTCCAGTCTTCCAGGTGACGTTCGATCATGCGGGCATCGAGATGGCAGGTGCCGCCCGTCGTGATCTGTTTGACCGGGAAGTGAAAGCGTTTGAGCCGGTTGGCGTCGTTCTCCGTCTGAATGTCACCGGTCAAAACGGCTACGCGATCGTGTTTGGGCAGGGATTCGAGAGTGCGCTCCAGAAGGCTGGTTTTGCCGGAACCGGGAGAACTGATGATATTCAGGCACAAAACGCCGTGCTCGTGAAACCGGGCGCGCAGTGCAGCGGCCACGCGATCATTTTCACTGAGTACTTTTCGCTCCAACGGTACTCGATCCATATTCTTCCACCTCCAGGTAAGCTAACTCTAACTCATCTCCGCTGATGCAGATAGTCGCGAGGCTCTTACATTGCGGACAGCTGGCATCATAGTCGTGAACTACGAATTCATGTCCGCAGACAGAACAACGATGACGCCGAGGGCAGACCTCGATTGCCAGTTCCAGCGACGCCAGGTCAGTCTCCTGAATCATCGCTTCGAAACAAAAACGCAGCGCGTCCGGATCGATCGCCGCCATTTCGCCAACCCGCACGCCGACCTTGCACGGATACGATCCGGGATAGCGGCTCATCTCGGTTCGAACCGCGTCCAGCACCGAATTGGCGATTCCCATCTCGTGCATAATTCCGATCTTCCTCGTAGAGCGCCGGGCGTTAGCAGATGCGCGGCAACTGATCGCCGGCCAGCATATCCACGACGCGAGTCGTGCCCAGTGGCGTTCGCATCGTTACCAGCCCTGGGTTTTCTTTCTTGACCGTGCCAACGATCTGCGCCTCCGCGCCCAGGGGATGTCTTCGCATCGCTTGCAGCACTGCGTCAGCCGTCTCGGGAGCAACGATTGCGATCAGCTTGCCCTCGTTCGCCACATAGAGAGGATCCAGACCGAGCAACTCGCACGCACCGCGAACCTGCTCGTGAATGGGAAGGGAACTCTCCAGAATTTCGATGCCAACCCGTGACCGCTCCGCAATTTCGTTCAGCGTGCTGGAGACGCCGCCCCGTGTAGGATCGCGCATGCAGCGAATATCACGAGTTACGGAAGAAGTCACAGCCAGCATCGCGGCCACCAGCTTGTGCAGGGCGGCGCTGTCGCTCTGAATCTGGGTCTCGAATTCCAGCCCTTCGCGCTGCGCCAAAATCGCGATGCCATGATCGCCGATAGAGCCGCTCAGCAGCACCTTGTCGCCCGGACGGGCCTGGTCGGCAGAAAGCTCTAGTCCTTCGGGAACCAGCCCGATTCCTGTCGTATTGATAAAGATCCCGTCGCCCTTGCCCTTCTCGACGACCTTGGTATCGCCGGTGACCACATGCACGCCCGCGTCTGCAGCGGCCTGCCGCAGCGAATCGACCACTCGTCGGAGTTCCTCCATCGAGAAACCTTCTTCGATGATGAAGCCGGCGCTCAAAAACAGCGGCGTCGCACCGCCCATCGCCAGATCGTTCACTGTGCCGTGAACCGCGAGCGAGCCGATGTTACCGCCGGGAAAGAACAAGGGCTTGACCACGAAAGAATCGGTGGAGATCGCCAGACGCTGCCCGTTTATGTTGACGATGGCCTGGTCGTCGAGCCGCGCCAGCGCCGGATTCTGAAACGCAGGCAGGAAAATGTCCCGAACCAACTCGGCGCTCAACTTGCCGCCGCTGCCGTGCCCGAGCAGAATTGTGTCTCTGGCGGGAAGCGGCGTGGGGCAACTGAGTTCGAAATTTGATTCGGCCGGTGCTTTCGTGGACAAGCTCTCTCCTATTTCGCGACCGCGTGGCGCCGATAGTGATAGTAGGCCGCGCATGCCCCTTCCGTCGAGACCATGGGCGCTCCCAGCGGATTCTCCGGCGTACACCTCATGCCGAACGCGGGACAATCCGTCGGCTTCTTCAATCCCTGCAAAACCTGGGCGCTAATGCACTCAGCGGGTTCGTCGACGATAATCTCACCCAAATCGAAAACGCGATCGGCATCAAAGGCGGCGTATTCCTCGCGCAACCGCAAACCACTCTGCGGAATCGGCCCAATGCCGCGCCATTTCTGGTCCGCAACTTCAAACACCTCGGCGACAATCTGCTGGGCCGGCAGGTTGCCCTGGTAGCTCACCGAACGCACATACTGATTTTCGAGCTTAGCCTCTCCCGCCTCGAGTTGGCGGATTAGCATGAGGACTGCTTCCAGAATATCGACCGGCTCGAATCCCCCGACCACAATTGGCACGCGAAAATCGCGCACCAGGGACTCATACTCCTTGCACCCCATCACGGTGCAGACGTGCCCCGGCGCAATAAATCCCTGTACTCGGTTGTTGCTCGAAACCATCAAGGCGCGGATCGCTGGCGGTACCAGCACGTGCGAAACCAGCATGGAAAAGTTCGTCAGTCCCTCGCGCTTCGCCTGCCAAGCAGCCATGGCGTTCGCGGGAGCCGTGGTCTCGAAGCCAATCGCCAGGAACACGACTTTGCGATCGGGATTCGCCCGGGCGATCTTTACCGCCTCGGTCGGGGAGTAGGCGATACGAACGTCGGCGCCCTGTGCCTTGGCGCGGAACAGGTCCGCATGGGAGCCGGGCACGCGCAGCATGTCTCCGTAGGAGACCAGAATCACGTCAGGACGCAGCGCAAGTGTGATCGCCTTATCCACGGTCTCAAGGGGGGTGACGCACACCGGGCATCCCGGCCCGTGCACGATTTCGATGCCGCGCGGCAGCACTTCGTCAAGGCCGTAACGCATGATGGTGTGGGTTTGGCCACCACAGATCTCCATCAGCACCCAGGGTTGGGTAGTCGACTGGGCTATCTCCGCCGCCAAGGCCCGCGCGATGCGATGGTCGCGGTATTCATCAAGATATTTCATAGTCTGAAACCCAAAGCTTAAACCCAGGACCGCCCAAGCACGACTCTACCCAGAGCCTAAACGTCGATCGGTGACAAAGATCACAAGTTATTGTGACCTAGAACCGGAGCAGGCAAAGCTCGTCGGCGGAAATACTAGCTTGCAGGGGGATAGTCCGAGCGTATCCGAGCAAAACCCGCGAAGCTGGGCCTAAGTCCAGGCGAGACTTACGGTTCCGCTGGCGGCAACTCCGCTTCCAGTTCTCCCATTTCTTCCAGAATCTTGTAGGTGCGCTGGGCTTCGGATTCATCCACGCAGCTGATGGCAAAGCCCACATGGACCATCACATAGTCGCCCAGTTGAGCTTCTGGCACAAAGTTCAGGGACACCTGGCGTACGATTCCGCCAAACTGCACACGGGCCGCCCGCAGCGGACCCTGCTCTTGAATTTCGAGGATCTTACCGGGTATGGCAAGGCACACAGCAGCTTTCTCCAAAGTCAGTACAACACTGGAAGTTACCACGAATCTGTGACCTCCGACACAGTGCCAAGTGACGAACGCACTACGGGATCACCCCGGCGAGTGGCCTGCGTCACCTCAACCAGCAACGAAAGGCACGCCATTGGGATTGACTTTATGGAATCATGGATCTGCTTCGCCTGTTGAGCGAGCCGCCCGCGAGAGCGAAGAACGACTAGGATATCCCCATGAGCGTCCGCCGCATCGCCGAGCCCATGATGGACGCGGAAGAGCGCTTCGAAGGCTTCGAGAACCTGATGCCCTTCAAAGTGCACGACATCCTGCTTGTCTCCAGCCTCTACGATTCTTTTATTCTGCGCGAGGATGGCCGCCTCAACGAGTTGCTCATCGACGAATCGCTCGAACTCAACCTGCGGCAGTTCCCCAGGATTACTCATGTCTCCAGCTGCGCGGAAGCGGTGGAACTGGCGAGTTCGCAGCCGCGCTTCAATCTGATCGTCACCAATCTGGCCGTCGGCGATATGGACGCAGCTCAACTGGCGCGCAAGGTCAAGCAGGCCGGGCTGGATATTCCCGTGGTCGTGCTCGCCTATGATTACCGCGAGATCAAGAATTTCGTGGCGCGGAATCCCGTCACCGACATCGAACGCATTTTTCTCTGGCAGGGTAACGCCCGCATTCTGTTCGCGATCGTCAAGTACATCGAAGACCAGCGCAACGTCCGCCACGACACGCGCGTCCTGGGCGTGCCTGTATTGCTCGTAGTCGAAGATAACATCCGCTACTACTCGTCATTTCTGCCCGTGATTTATACCGAGCTGCTCAAGCAATCGCGGCGCGTGATTCAGGAAGGCATCAATGTGGCGCACAAACTGGTGCGCTTGCAGGCGCGGCCGAGAATTCTATTGAGCTCGAACTTCGAAGATGCGGCCGCGCTGGTGCAGGAGTATCGCAGCTATCTGTTCGGCCTGGTGTCGGATGTGGAGTTTCCCTGGGAGGGCAAGCTCAGTCCCGATGCCGGTTTCGAGCTGGCGCGGATGGTGAGGAGCCTGGTGCCGGACGCGCCCGTGGTCCTGCAAACCAGCCGCACCGAATTCCGCCCGCGGGCGCATGCCGCCGGCTATTCGTTTCTGCGCAAACGCTCGCAAACCCTGCTGCGGGACCTCCGCCGCATCTTGACTGAGCAATTCGGATTCGGCGACTTCGTGTTTCGCCTGCCCGATTCCACCGAAGTCGGCCGCGCGAAAGACATGAACGAACTGGAAGAGCAGCTGCAAAAGGTTCCGGCGGAAAGCATCGTATTTCATGCGCAGAGCAACCACTTCTCGCACTGGCTGATGGCTCGCACCGAATTTGCGCTGGCGGCCAAGCTTCGCCCGCGAAAAGTTTCCGATTTCACCGGCCCCGAACATCTTCGTCGTGATTTGATCGAATCCATCAACGACTATCGCCTCGAACAGAGCGAATTGCTGATCGGCGATTTTCGCGCCGATACGTTCAAGCCCTCGGAATCGAGTTTTCTGCGTATTGGCGCCGGATCGCTCGGGGGCAAAGCGCGCGGACTGGCCTTTGTGCGTCATCTGCTGCGCCAGAGCCGCATCATCCGCCGCTTCCCCGGCGTTCGCATCTCGGTGCCGCCTGCCGTAGTGCTGGCTACGGACGTTTTCGATCAATTCGTCTCCGAGAACAACCTACTGGATTTCGCCTTGCATTGCGAAGACGACGCCGAGATCCAGCGCAGGTTCATGGATGCGCCGCTCCCCAGGTCGCTCAACGAAGACCTGAAAGCGTTCCTGGCCGAGGTGAATCATCCCTTGGCCGTGCGCTCGTCCAGCCTGCTTGAGGATTCGCAATACCAGCCTTTTACTGGCGTGTATGAGACCTTCATGCTGGGAAACCAGCAGCCGAGTCCAGCCGACCGGCTTGCGGCGCTTCGTGAGGCCATCCGGCGCGTCTATGCCTCCACCTTCAGCCGACACGCCAAGTCCTACGTCCGTGCTACGCCTTACCGCCTAGAAGAGGAAAAAATGGCGGTGATTCTGCAGCAGGTGGTGGGCACTCGGCATGGTGATCGCTTCTATCCCGATTTCTCCGGCGTTGTGCGCTCGCGCAATTACTATCCTGTGCCTCCGATGGCTTTCGAAGACGGAATCGCGGCCGTCGCGCTAGGGCTGGGCCGCGCCGTGGTGGACGGTGGAAAGTGTTTGACTTTCTGTCCGCGGTACCCGCGCAACCTGGTGCAGTTCTCCTCCGTGGAAGATATCCTGGCCAACTCGCAGTCGGAATTCTGGGCCCTGGAGTTGGATGGCAGCCCTGAAGGCCGTCCCGGACATTGGCACGAGCGGCGATTTAGCCTGGACGCCGCCGAGGCCGACGGCACACTGCAGGCCCTCGCCTCGACTTACTCCCGCGACAACCACGCTGTCTACGATGGCGTGAGCCGCCCCGGTTCGCGCATTGTCACCTTTGCCCCCATGCTTAAGCACGGCACCTTCCCCTTGGCCGAGATCCTCAACGTGCTGATTCGAGCAGGTGAGGATGCGCTGGGCAATCCCGTGGAGATTGAGTTTGCCGTGCGCCTGCCGCAGCCGCCGAACCAGATGGCCGAGTTCGGATTCCTCCAGATCCGGCCGCTGACGCTGGCGCGTGACGACGAGAACCTGTCGCTGGACGATGTGCAGCCTGAGCAATTGATCTGCATGAGCAGCAAAGTTCTGGGCAACGGCCGAGTCGAGGGTCTGCACGATGTTATCGTGGTCGATTCGCAGCGCTTTGAGCGCGGTCGCAGCCAGGAGGTGGCTGCGTCAGTAGCCAGATTCAATCGCCTGCTTAACGAGGAGCACCGCCCCTACCTGCTAATCGGCGTGGGCCGCTGGGGGTCGACCGAACCCTGGCTGGGCATTCCCGTCGAATGGGACGAAATTTCTGGCGCGCGCGTGATCGTCGAGGCTGGATTCCGCGACTTTCGGGTGACTCCGTCGCAGGGCAGCCATTTCTTCCAGAATCTGACCGCCTTCCAGATCGGCTATTTCACAGTCAATCCAGATGCCGGCGAAGGCTCGGTCGATTGGCAGTGGTTGACCGAACAACCGTCGGTGGAGGAGCAAGGCTGCGTCCGCCACTTGCAGTTTGTGGAACCAATTCGAGTAGTCATGAACAGCCGCACCAGCCAGGGAGTAATCTTCAAGCCCGAAGTCAAGCCGAACCAAACCGAGTGTTGGGAAATCTGAGAAGCAGTCTCAGTTGTCAGCCTCCAGCACTCAGTAAGAACAAAACCGCAACTGGGCTTCGCATTCGTCCTTTAGTTCTAGCAACAACCCATCTTGACCTCGCCACCGGCGGTAAGTGGAGGACCGAAGGCCTCCTGTGGCGCAGGCGTGCCGTTTAGCGTCAGGACCCAACGCCGCACCGCATCGCACACTACCAGCACGACGCCAAGAATGAAGATGCCCATGAGGATCGAATCCAGGTAGCCGGTAAACACCTGGCCGGGCTTGGAGGTCAACGGCCAGAAAATGTTCTTGATCGACAGTACTCCCGCCGTAAGAGTGGTGACCCCGACAAAGCACATTGGGACGGCTGTAATCCAGGCATATTTTTGCTTGCCCATGTTGATGAGAAAGGTCGTTGTTACCGCCAGAGCGATGGTTGCCAGCAACTGGTTCCCGGTCCCGAATAGCGGCCATATCGTGGAAATGTTGCCGGTATAGATCAGATATCCCCAGCCCAGGACCACAAAGAAGCTGGTGATCAGATTCCCGGGTAGCCAGGCGCTGTTGCCGAAGGGCTTGTAGATTTTGCCCATCAGTTCCTGCAAGACGTAACGAGCCACGCGCGTGCCCGTATCGACCGTGGTCAGAATGAAAAGAGCCTCGAACATGATGGCGTAGTGATACCAGTACCCCATCAGACGATCCATCCCCGGCAAGCCACGGAAAATCTGTGCCATGCCGACCGCCAGCGAGACCGCTCCGCCCGTCCGTCCCGCGAGTTTCTCTCCAACTTCGCGCGAGAACATATCCAGATTGACGGTGCTCATGCCCAGATGACTGAAGACCTGCGGCGTGGTGTTGATGGCAAAGTAGTCGCCCGGATGCAGGGAGCAGGCCGCAATTAGTGCCAGCATACCCACCAGCGATTCTGCCATCATGGCGCCATACCCGATGAAGCGAGCGTCACTTTCCTTATCCAGCATTTTGGGAGTGGTGCCCGAAGAGACCAGCGAGTGAAAGCCGGAGATCGCGCCGCACGCAATGGTAACGAACAGGAATGGGAACAGACTTCCCTTGATGATCGGTCCTCCGCCATGAACGAACTGCGTGACATTTGGAAATTTTATGTTGGGATGAACGATGAAAACGCCGAAGACGAGAACGGCGATCGTACCCAGTTTGACATAAGTCGAGAGATAGTCGCGCGGCTCCAGCACCAGCCAGACGGGAAGAACGGAAGCCACCAAACCGTAGATTCCCATGAGGATCGTGATCTCGTGCGGAGTGAAAGTGAGCGCCGCTGCCGCTCCGGTCTGCGCCACCCAGTGCCCAGCGATTACGCTGCCGATCAAGAAAACGACGCCAAAAATGCTGGGACCGGTGACCGTAATTTTTCCAGCATGGCTCTTGAACATCCACAGGCCCATGATGACCGCGATGGGGATGGTCATGCCGATGGTGAAGACTCCCCACGGGCTATTCGAAAGCGCGTTAACGACGACAATGCCGAGACCGGCGAGCGTGACCAAGAGAATGAAAAGTACGGCGATCATCGCCACCAGTCCGGCAAAAGGGCTGATTTCGGTGCGGGCAACATCCGCCAGGGAGCGGCCGCGGTGACGTACCGAAGCCACCAGCACGGTGAAGTCCTGTACGCATCCCGCGAGCACCGCGCCAATCAGCAGCCAAAGGAAGCCCGGCGCAAATCCGAACTGCGCCGCCAGAGTTGGCCCCACCAGCGGACCTGCTCCGGCGATGGCGGCGAAGTGATGTCCGAAGAGCACCCAGCGTGGAGAAGCGACGTAATTATGGCCATCGGCGTAAGTGTGGCCGGGGGTTGTGCGGCGGTCGTCGAGCGCCAGGGCCTTTGCGGCAATGAACGCGCTGTAGTACCGATACGCAAGCGCGTACATGCACAGCGCACCCATCAATACGGGGAGAGTATTCATAACTCGCTCCAGACCAGGTCAGACTGGACCGTCGTGCCAGCCCAATCGAAGGCATCCTACACCCACCGTGGAATTTGGCACAAACAACTTTTCTGGAGTGAAACAAGCGCTACAATGTCCGCCATATTCCGGTAAAGGCTTGGTAAGCCATTTCAGAGACAGTCGCTGCCGAACCAAGAGGATCGAGTATGCACATGCCACGAGAGAAACAAGCGGTAATTCAAGAACAACCCCTGGTCCGCTTTGGGCTGAGCCTCGCCAACTGGAGTGAGCGTTGGTTCCCCGATCCGCTGATTTTTGCGTTGTTGGGGATCGTGATTGTCTTTGTCGTCGGCCTTGTGCTTCATCAAAGTCCCACGAAACTGGCCATTCAGGGTGGAAAGAACTTCTGGACTCTGGTGCCTTTCACTATGCAGATGGTGATGATCATCGTTGGCGGATATGTCGTAGCCTCGACGCCGATCGTGTATCGCGCCATCCGCGCCTTAGCCGGAATTCCCAAGACGCCGCGCGGAGCAGTTGCCCTGGTGGCGTTGTTCTCGATGCTGACCTCGCTGATCTCGTGGGGCCTGAGCCTGATTTTCAGTGGACTCTTTGTTCGCGAACTGGCACATCGCGTCAAGGGATTGGACTATCGAGCCGCCGGCGCTGCCGCGTATCTCGGCCTGGGAGCTGTCTGGGCAATGGGGCTATCTTCCTCTGCCGCCATGTTGATGGCCACGAAGTCGGCGATGCCTCCGTCATTGTTCAACATTAGTGGTCTAATCCCGCTCACACAGACTCTCTTCTTGTGGCAGAGCATCGCGACGACCGTGGTCCTGATTGTGCTCTCGGTGTTGATCGCCTACTTGTCCACACCGTCGCCGGAAAACGCCAGAACCGCCGAATCCTACGGCATCCAATACGAACCGATCCGTTCCAGCCTCGAGGACAGGACGAAGCCCGGCGAGTGGCTGGAACACAGCCCGCTGCTTACGATCCTGGTGGCGGCTCTGTTGTGCTGGTATCTGGTCGATGTATTCCGCACCTCGCCACAAGGGGCTCTGGCAGCGCTCGACCTGAATACTTACAACCTCATGTTCATCACGGTGGGGCTGCTGTTGCATTGGCGCCCTAACAGGCTGCGGAAAAATGGACTCCGCGACTTAGATTCTCTTCAACCTCAGTGGTTTTGTGATTCGGGAAGGGTTGTGGCTGCATCTGCTGGTGTCCCGCAGACTCATTTTCGGGCCTGCGAGCACACTGCAACCTCGGCTCACGGCGCTAGAATCGCCAGATTCCTCATACGGACTAAGTTGTAGGCCGCGGCTGCGAAGGTGAAGACCCATCCGACCTTGAAGATTCCACGATGCCGAACTTTCCGCAACAGCGCGATCGTCTTCAGCCATCCGAAGCATTCTTCGATACGCTTCCTCTTCCTCTGGCTGATGGCGTATCCGGTGTGCTGCGTCGTGCGCGCATCAATCGCACTCCCACCGCGTCGCTCCAGATTTTGAGCCACGTGCGGCGTGACCTTGAGGTTGCGGCACTCAGCCACGAAGTCCGCCGTGTCGTATCCCTTGTCGCCTCCGACCGTGACCTGTTTCGTGCCAGCGATCTGTTCCAGCATCAGCAGCGCCGCGTCGCGCTCCGCCGTTCCGTTGGCCTCGAACACCTCCGTGTTCACGATCAGTCCGTTGCGGTTCTCTACCAACAGATTCCCGTTATAACTCAGCTTGGCTTCCTTGCCCCTGCCTTTGCGTGCCAGCTTCGCATCCGGGTCCGTTTTCGATTCGTGCGTTTGGTTCGACCGCTTCTCCCCATGAAAGTCTACTGTCGCATTGCCAGGATCGTCCGGCGGAGCCGGAGGCTTACCATCCTTTCGCTGAAAACTCTTCAGACTCGCCCATGCTTCCAGCAATGTTCCATCCACCGTGAAGTGTTCGTTCGAGAGCAGGTCCCGTTCACGAGCTTGCTGGAGCACAGCTTGGAAGAAAGCTACGGCGATGTCCCCATCGAGCAGACGCTCGCGATTCTTGGTGAACACCGTCACGTCCCAGACGGAGTCATCCATGTTCAAGCCTACGAACCAGCGGAACAGCAAGTTGTAATTGAGCTGTTCCATCAGCATCCGTTCGCTGCGCACCGAGTATAGCGCTTGCAGCAAGAGGGCTCGCAACAGCTTCTCCGGCGCAATCGAAGGTCGGCCAGTTTTGGCGTACAAGCGATTGAATCGAGGTTGCAGCTGCTGGAGTGCTTCATCTGTCATGGCTCGCAGTGAACGTAACGGATGGTCCTGCGGAACTCGCTGCTCCGGACTGATATAACTAAACACGTCCAACTGCTGCTCGTCTTTTCCACGCATGCTTTCTTCTTATCAGTTTGTGTTGTGGAAGCAAGAGAGTTTTCTGGTACGCTGCTGGCGTGGCGAGCATAAGCCCAAACGACGCACCAGCAGCACTCATAATGGGTGCCGGGTTCCTGGCATTCGGATTGACCATGATTCTGCGGCCCAGTTACGTCAGGGCAAATTTGGATCGTTTTGCCGACAGCTGGAAGCAGGGCAGCTGGCACCCGTACAAGATGCCCGATTGGGGACTGCGTCTCGCGGGGATAATTGTGATCGCGGGGGCTACGCTCTTCTTCTACATCGCTTACCTCGCTCTACATCCTTAGCCAACGCTCTGTCCTGCTTCACTGTCCCGGAGGTAGGCCACGCGATCGGAGTTTTTCC
>CAVZUP010000133.1:0-14635 GCA_963778255.1 uncultured Acidobacteriaceae bacterium | reverse complement strand
GGCGCTGGCGCTGGTCGTCATCTATACCGGCCCGAACGCTTTTCTCAGTCCCGTGGCGCTGGTCGTAGTGGCCGCCATCGGACTGGCCGCGCTGCTGCTCCAGGTCTGGTTTCGCCGCGATCTGAATATTCATTCGCCGCTCTGGCTGAACGTGCTAGGCATCGTCTGCGCCATGATCACTTTGTTTGCGGATTACCTGCGCTTGACGCGCCGCACGCTGGATCTCGTGGCGTTTTCCGCCGTGGTCTGCTTCGGCATCAGCGGAGCGCTCATCCTGCACGCCCTGCGCCGCCAACTTCGCCAAGCGCGGTCCGCCGCGACCGAGTAAGGGGTAGACACACGTGCGGGCCTTCGAATTTATCCCAGTTACAATGCCGTTATGCGAGTCACACTGTTCGGAGCTTCCGGACTGCTCGGCCAGGATCTGGTCCAGCAGCTAAGTAACGAGCAACTGACCGCGCCGTCGTCGAAAGATGCCGACCTGCGCGACCGTGCGCGCATTCGTCAGGTGGTCTGCGATTTCCACCCTGACTGGACGATCTTGTCCGCTGCCTACACCGACGTGGATGGCTGCGAATCCAACCGCGAACAGGCCTTTGCCGTGAATTGCGAGGGCGCCGTCAACGTGGCCGAGGCGGCCCGCGAAGCCGGATCGCGATTGCTGTTCGTCAGCACCGACTACGTTTTCGATGGCAGCAAGCGCTCGCCCCATGAAGTCGGCGACGCTAGAAATCCAACCGGCGTTTATGGTGAGAGCAAAGCCCGCGCCGAGGAACGGCTTCTCGAAATCCTGCCCGAGGTCTGCATCGCCCGGACTTCGTGGCTCTTCGGGCACGGCGGCAAGTGCTTTCCGGCGACCATTCTGAAGCTGGCATCCACCCGTCCCGAGATTTCGGTGGTGAACGATCAGCGTGGCAGCCCAACCTTCACGTGCGATCTCGCATCGGCCCTGCTTGGATTGTGCCGCGCCTCGGCTCGCGGCATCGTGCACGTCACCAACTCCGGCGATTGCACATGGTACGAATTTGCCGCCGAGATCGTGCGCGCGTCCGGCTTGCCGACGAAAGTCAAACCCGTGACCACGGCCGAATTCCCACGCCCGGCGAAACGCCCCGCCTACTCCGTGCTGTCGCCCACCAGTTTGCACGCCTATAACATCCACATGCCCGCCTGGCAGGACGCGTTGCGCCGCTATCTTGCGAGCGCTCCGGCTGCTTCCCGGCCTACCCCGTAGACAAGTTCCCTGCGCGGAGTACAATAATCCGCTTTCGAAATCCAGAAAGAAAACCCACTCTAACTGTTTGACCGAGGAGGTCAACTATGAAGAAACTCACGGGCTCGATGCTCGCCCTTGCTGTTTTGCTGACGGCGGCAATCTCCGGAATCGCTTTCGCCCAGGAGAAGTCCTCCGCCCCGCTGCCACCCAAGGTGCTGGTGATCACGCGGGAGTATACGAAGCCGGGCAAGTCCGGATCGCAACATGAAAAAACCGAAAGCATGTTCGTCCAGGCCATGAGGAACGCGAAATGGCCAACCCATTATCTGGCGGCGGAATCCCTCTCCGGCCCGGCGCGCGCGCTCTTTTTCACCGGCTACGATTCGTTCGCCGCGTGGGAGAAAGATACGCTGGCCGAGCAGAAAAATCCCACCCTGTCGGCGGCCCTTGACCACGCCTGGGGGGCGGACGGCGAGCTTTTGAGCGAGACCGATGCCGGCGCGTTCGCCTTCCGCGAGGAATACAGCTTGCGTCCCGAAACCGACCTGCCCCACATGCGCTATTTCGAGATTCAGCGCTTCCAGGTGAAGGCAGGACACGACAAGGATTGGGACGACCTGGTGAAGATGGTAATCGCCGCCTACAAGAAGATTCCCGACGTTCACTGGGCAACCTATTCGTCAGTGTATGGGATGCCGGACAATACCTACCTTGTCTTCAACCCCATGAAGTCGGCGGCGGAGATCGACAAGAACTTCGCTGCGGGCAAGCAATTCGAAGAGGCCATGGGCGAGGAGGGCATGAAGAAGTTCGCCGAATTGTCAGCCGCGTCGATTGAGTCGAGCCAGACGAACCTGTTCGTGTTCAATCCGCGCATGAGCTACGCCGCGGACGAGTGGATCAAGGCCGATCCCGACTTCTGGAAACCAAAAGCCGCCGCCGCTCCCGCAGCCGCCAAGAAGCCAGCGGAGAAGCCGGCTGAGACTCATTAGGATGTAACTTCGAAAGCGCCGACCCCGCCCCGCGTTCGCCGCCGGGCGGGTTTTCTTTTTGTCGGATCAACCCCGCCTGCCCTGTCCAACCGCCGCTCGCGTGATTTATCCTTACCTCTCTTCACCTATCATTCGGGGATCAACCGTGAACCAGCGACTTTTGTCGATTCTGCTCGTCCTGTCTTGCATTTTGCTTTTTCCATGCGCGCTCTCTGCCCAATCCTATGACCCCTCCCTGTACCAGGAACTTCGCTGGCGCATGATCGGCCCATTTCGCGGCGGCCGCACCGTGGCCATCTCCGGCGTCCCCGGCCAGCCAAATGTCTTCTACATGGCGCCGAACAACGGCGGAGTCTGGAAGACGACGGACGCCGGCCGCACCTGGAATCCGATTTTCGACTCCCAGCCAACCGGCTCGATCGGAGCCCTCGCCGTCGCGCCGTCGAATCCAGATACGATCTACGTAGGCAGCGGAGAAGGCCTGCGCCGTCCCGATCTTTCCGTCGGCGACGGCATGTACAAGTCGACCGATGCGGGCCACACCTGGCAGCATCTTGGTCAGGACGGTTCTGGCCTGCGCGATGCCCAGCAGATCGCATCCATCATCGTCGACCCCAAGGATCCCAATCGCCTCTTCGTAGCCGCGCAAGGTCATCCCTATGGTCCCAACGCCGAGCGGGGAGTGTACCGCTCGCTAGACGGCGGTCAGACCTTCCAGAAGGTTCTCTACAAAGACGAAAACACCGGCGGCATGGACCTGGTCTTCGATCCCCGCAACTCGCAAGTGATCTACGCCAGCTTGTGGGCCTCGCGCCGTCCGCCCTGGACGACCGGAGGCGGCTACAACGGCCCCGGCAGCGGCCTCTACAAGTCCACCGACGGCGGCGACACCTGGCGCCAACTCACCAAAGGACTGCCCGGCGAAGCCGAAGGCATCGGACGCATCGGTCCCACCGTTTCTCCCAGCGATCCCAACCGCATGTATGCCTGGATTAACGCCAAGAAGGGCAGCGGCATCTACCGCTCCGACGACGCCGGGGAAAGCTGGCAGCAGGTGAACGACGAAGAACGCGTCTGGGGACGAGGCGACGACTTCGGCTGCGTGCGCGTCGACCCGCGCAACAAGGATGTGATCTACGTGGCCAACACCAGCACCTACAAGTCCAACGACGCGGGCAAGAACTTCACCGCCGTCAAAGGCGCTCCCGGAGGCGACGACTACCACACCATCTGGATCAATCCCGAGAATCCCGACATCATCGCCCTCGCTGTCGACCAGGGCGCAACCATCAGTGTCAACGGCGGCAATACTTGGAGCTCCTGGTACAACCAGCCCACGGCGCAGTTCTATCACGTCATCACCGACAACCAATTCCCCTACTGGGTCTACGGCGGACAACAGGAAAGCGGCTCCGTCGGCATCGCCAGCCGGAGCGACTTCGGCGAAATCACCTTCCGCGATTGGACCGCCGTGGGAGTAGAAGAATACGGCTACGTCGCGCCCGATCCACTGCATCCCAACCTGATCTACGGCGGCAAAGCGACGATGTTCGACCGCAACACCGGCCAGACGCGCGACGTTTCGCCAGAGGCTCTGCGCACGGGGAAGTATCGCTTCAATCGCACCGCGCCGCTGATTTTTTCGCCCGTCGATCCACACGCGCTTTACCTCGGATCGAACGTACTCTTCAAGACCACCGACAGCGGCAACAGCTGGCAGATCGTCAGCCCCGACCTTACAAGAGAAGATCCAGGAATCCCCGCAACCCAAGGCCCGTTCGTAGCCGACGACCCAGCGCAAGGCAAGCATCGTGGCGTCATCTATTCGCTGGCTCCATCGCCAAAAGACGCCAACCTGATCTGGGCCGGCACGGACGATGGCGTCATCCAGGTCACGCGCGACGGCGGTAAGAACTGGGAGAACGTCACTCCTCCCGAATTAACGCCCTGGAGCAAAGTCGCGCAACTGGACGCGTCCCATCTCGACACCTCAACCGCATACGCTGCCGTGAACCGCCTGCGCCTCGACGATCTGCATCCTTATATCTACCGCACGCACGACGGCGGCAAGACCTGGCAAAAGATCGTCACCGGCTTGCCCGACAACGAACCCGTCAACACCGTCCGTGAAGACCTGCGTCCCAAACTGCTGTTCGCTGGAACCGAGCGCAGCGTCTATGTTTCCTGGGACGACGGCGATCATTGGCAGTCGTTGCAGCTGAATCTGCCGCCAACCTCGATTCGCGACCTGGTCATCCATAAAGACGACATCGTCGTCGGCACTCACGGCCGGTCGTTCTGGATCCTGGATAACATCACCCCGCTGCGTCAATTCTGGCCTGGAGTGACAACCGTTCCCGCGCACCTCTTCAATCCTCAGACCGCCTATCGCGTGCGCCGTAACAACAACACCGACACGCCGCTTCCGCCCGAAGAACCTGCCGGACAAAATCCTCCCGACGGCGCCATGATCGATTATTGGATCAGCCCCAACATCATCGACGCCCCCGTTACTCTGGATATCTTTGACCAGACGGGCACCCACCTCATCCGTCACTTTTCGAATCTCGACCCGCCCGAGCCCGTCAACCCCAAAGACCTCGATGTCCCCATGTACTGGGTGCGCCCGGCAAGAACTCTGTCGGCCGAGCCCGGAATGCATCGCTTCGTCTGGGACATGACCTATCCCGCTCCCGATGTGCTGGAGCACGAATATCCCATCTCGGCCATTTACCACGACACGCCCCGCTATCCGCTCGGAGCCACCGTCAGGCCCGGAACCTACAAAATCGTTCTAACCGCCGGACGCCAGAACTATTCGCAAATTCTCAGCATCCGAATGGATCCCCGCGTCAAAATTTCATCCACCGACATGGACCGCCATTTCTATCTCGACCGCAAAATCGCCGAAGCTCTGCACCGCGACTACGAAGCCCTGCAGCAGGCGCGCAGCCTGCAAGCGCAGTTGAAAACACTGGCCTCTGCGCGTGACGCGATTAAGAAAACAGCAGCCGAGCTAGAAAAGAAAACCATCGCCATTGAAGGCGAAGAAGGCGGATACGGTTCGCGCTACCTGAGCACTCCCGAAGGTCGCACCCTGGCGCGCCTGAACAGCGGATTCAACGCCCTGGTCAGCATGCTAGATAGCGCCGACGCCGCGCCCACCACCCAGCAATCCGCGATGTTCGAAGAACTCGACAAAGCGCTGGAAGATCAGCTCTCGGCGTGGGACCAACTAAAGTCAAAAGACATTCCGACCCTGAACCAGCAACTGAAGAAAGCAAAATTGCCGCCGATCGACCTGCAAAAGCCAGCCCCAGGCGAAGCCTCCGAGACCAGCTCGCAGGACCGCGACCGGAATGAAGAATAACAACGGGGGATTCATTCAAAGAGGAAATTCCCTCCGCACAAACTCCATCGCCGCCGCGCGCGACGTAAGTCGGCCTTCCAGTTGTGCGTCCTCGACCGCTGCCAGCACTTCCTTGAACCGCGGACCGGGCTCATATCCGGCTTCGATCAGGTCGCGGCCGGTGAGCAGCGGCTCCGGACGAATCGCTTCCGGAGGAATCGATTCCAGTTGCTCTCGCGAATAGTTGTAAGTGTCGAGCTGCCCGTGGCTGGAGAGGCAGTCGATGCGATGCAGCTCCAGATGCTCGTCGAACGCGGGCAGGCGGAGAAACCTCTTTAGCGTGGATTGCTTCATGCGCAGCACGTCTCCGAAGCGCATGTGATTGTCGACCAGCGCGAGAATCCGGTCGGTCTCGCCGTTCGAGAAGCGCAAACGGCGGCAGATTTCGGCCGCCATCTTCACGCCGATATCCACGTGTCCATCGAAGCGTATGCGGTCGGGCGCGACCCGAAAAGTGGGCGGCTTGCCCACGTCGTGCAGCAACGCTCCCCAAGCCAGCGTCTTCGAGCAATTTGCCGGAAGTTTTTCCAGCAGCAGCAGCGTGTGCACAAACACATCGCCCTCAGGATGGTATTGCGGAGGCTGCTCGACTCCCTTCATGGCGGCGATGTCAGGCAGGACTTCGCGCAGCAATCCGGTCTCATCGAGGAGCTCAAAAGCCCGTCGGGCGCGCCCTTCGGTCAGCATCTTGGTGAGTTCTTCGCGCACGCGTTCGCAAGAGACCTGGTCAATCTTCGGCGCCAGCTTCTGGATCGCCGCCATGGTTGCGGGCTCAATCTGGTAATCGAACCGCGCGGCAAACCGCACGGCTCGCAACATGCGCAGTTTGTCTTCGGCGAAGCGCCGGTTGGGATCGCCGATGGCGCGCACGATTCCGGCCTTGAGGTCGTTGCGTCCGCCGACAAAGTCGAGAATTTGATTTGTGGCGGGATCGAGCATCATGCCGTTGATGGTGAAGTCGCGGCGCTGTGCATCTTCCTGCGGGTCTTTGGTAAAACGGACTTCGTCGGGATGGCGGCCATCGGAATAGCCCACGTCGCAGCGGAAAGTGGCGACCTCGATGGTGGAGCGATGGGCGTCCTCGCCCGTCACAGTGCGCTCGTCGAGTTGGAAAGGCACCAGCACGACTCCGAATTGTTCGCCGACAGCGTAGGTTTGCGGAAAGATCCGCATGACCTGTTGCGGGGTGGCGTCGGTGGCTACGTCGTAATCGGCGGGCTCGCGGTCGAGCAGCAGGTCGCGGACGCAGCCTCCGGCGAAGTAGGCTTGATGGCCCCGTTCGCGCAGGGTACGGACGATTTCAGCGGCGTGTTGTTTGGCGTCCGTCATTCAGCCGTCAGCATTCAGCGAAAGCAACACCAACCGCAGGTCGTCTACACTAGAAACTGATAGCTGATGGCTGAAAGCTGACAGCTAATTATGCCTGACGCTACCATCCTCGGCATCGAGAGTTCCTGTGATGAGACAGGAGCGGCCGTGGTGCGCTCGGGCGTGCGGATTCTGTCGAACGTAGTCGCGTCGCAGATCGCCACGCATCAGCCGTATGGCGGAGTGGTCCCAGAGCTGGCGTCACGCGAGCACTTGCGCGCTTTGGTTCCGGTGGTGCGGCAAGCGCTTGCCGAAGCTGGAGAGACTTATGAATCCGTCGATGCCATTGCCGTGACGCAGGGGCCGGGACTGGCGGGCGCTTTGCTGGTGGGCATCAGCTACGCCAAGGCGCTGGCCTTTGCGCTGGAGAAGCCGCTGATCGCCGTCAATCATCTTGAGGGACACATTCATGCCGTGCTGCTGGGTCATCGCCAAATGGAGCATCGGCAAATGGAGCAGCGGCAAAGCGGAGACGGCGAGCTGCATTTTCCCGTGCTCGCGTTGGTTGTCTCTGGCGGACACACCCATCTTTATCTGGCGCAGTTGCGTGACAATCTCTGGACCTACCGCAACATCGGCCACACTCGCGATGACGCCGCCGGAGAGGCGTTCGATAAAGTTGCCAAGCTGCTGGGACTGGGCTATCCCGGAGGTCCGATCATCGACCAACTGGCGCCGCATGGCGATCCGCACGGGGTGAAGTTTCAGACTTCGCAAATCAAGCACGCCGACCGGCGCGATCATAAACATGGCGATCACACGCAAGCCACGACCGAAGAAGACGGTCCGCATTTCGATTTTTCCTACAGCGGAATCAAGACGGCGGTTTTGCGCTACGTGGAAACGCAGAAGCTGAAACCGGCCATCGAGGCCCGGCGGCTGGCGCTGGCGGGCCAGCTTGCAACCGGCAAAGACAAGCCGACGCTCGAAGACGTTCGCGCGCTGTGCGACCGGCAAACGCTTAATCTGGTGGCTTCGTTTCAGCGCTCCATGGTGAGCGATCTGGTGGCGAAGACGCTGGCCGCGGCGCGCGAGTATGAGGTTCGAACGCTCTTTGTCAGCGGAGGCGTGGCCGCCAATCACGAACTGCGGACCACGTTTGAGCGCGAAGCGGGGCGCGAAGGATTGGCGGTTTTCTTTCCGGCGCGCGCGCTTTCCACCGACAATGCGGCCATGATCGCGGCGGCGGCGTTCCCTAAATTCTTGCGGCGGGAATTCGTCGGTATGGATTTTTCCGCCGAGGCTGGGATGGCGCTGCGCTAACCCTCCCTTCGCAGCGCGGACCGCTTTCCCCGCTCCTTTGTATCGAAATCGTCACACTTCCCAGCTACAATAGTCGCGTGAAACCTACGATCTATGTAGTGGAAGACGATCCGGATATTTCGCGGCTCGTGCGCCATCATCTGGAAGCTGCGGGCTTCAACGTGCGGCTCTATTCGACCGGCAATCTGGTGGTCACCGATGCCGAACGCCAGCGTCCGGCGCTGTTTTTGCTCGACATCATGGTGCCCGGAAAAGACGGCCTGGAACTTTGCCGCCAGATACGGCAGTCGATTGCGCTGGCGCCGGTGCCAGTCATTTTCCTCACCGCCAAGAGCAGCGAGGCGGACCGCATTTTGGGCCTGGAGTTGGGTGCGGACGATTACATCCCCAAGCCTTTCAGTCCGCGCGAACTGGTGGCTCGTGTCAAAGCGGTGCTGCGGCGGTTCGAGCGTCCACTGCCGCCTTTGCCGACGAAAATTGACGAAATTCACATCGACCCCAGTGCCATGACCTTGACCGTCCGCGGAAAACAGGTGCCGACCACGGCCACCGAATTTCGTTTGCTCGACCACTTTATGCGGCACGCCGGGCGCGTTTTTACCCGCGATCAGTTGCTTGATTCCGTCTGGCGCGATACCGCGTACGTCACGGCGCGCTCGGTGGACGTTTACGTGCGCCGCATTCGCGAAAAGATCGAGCCCGATCCGGAGAATCCGCGCTACCTGAAAACGGTGCGGGGGGCCGGCTACCGCTTTGAGGTCGCGCGTTGAGAAGACGCATCTTCGTTAAGTTGATGTTTGTGTTCTTACTGGTGATTGGCGCAACCACGACCACGTTGCTGCTGACCGTGCACAAAGTCTGGGAGCGCACCCTGCGCGATCAGATCAAGCTCAATCTCACACAGAAAACTTTGATGTTCGCCCAGCGAGTGGAAGCGGGCGGGCAAAAATCCCTGGCCGACATTACCGCCCAGGCGGGCCAGGCGGCGGGCGCGCGCGCTACCGTCATCGATCCCACGGGCAAGGTGTTGGCCGATTCCGAGGCCGATCCGAACACGATGGAGAATCACGCGCATCGCCCGGAGTTTATTTCCGCGCTCGGCGGTGAAGTGGGCATCGACGAACGCAGCAGTCACACGCTGGGCGTTCCGTTTGTGTATGTGGCGGCGCCGGTTTCTGGAGGAGCGGTACGCCTGGCGTATCCGCTGCCCGAAATCGAGATTACCGATCGTCCGCTGCGGGTCGCTCTGTTCTGGGGATCGCTGGCTGCTTTTACTTTTGCCGTAATGGTGGCGGCAACGTCTTCGTATTATGTTGGCCGGCGTCTGCAGCGCATCGTGACTTTTGCCGAGCGCGTGGCCAACGGTGATCTGACCGCCAGAATCGCCTCCACCGCGACGGACGAGATCGGTCAGGTGGCGATGGCGCTCGACAAGACGACGCGCCGCGTGGAAGAAAGTTTTGCCCGCGTGCAAACCAGCCAGCGCGAGCTGGAAACTCTGCTGAACAGCATGCAGGACGCGGTGATTGCGGTCAATGCCGATGGGCGGGTGCAGTGGGCCAACCGCGGCATGAATCGTCTGCTGCTGCGCGCTCCGCGTCTGAATTCGCCGTTGATCGACAGTGTCCGCGACCCGGATTTTCTGGCCGCGGTTCAGGAAGCGGTGCACGACCAGGTGGTCACTTCATCGCGCTCCAACACCATCGCTTCCGGCCGGACCTTCGATGTCACGGCTGCGCCCATGCCCGGCGGCGGCGCGGTCGTCGTGCTCCGCGATCTTACCGAGACCGAACGCATGGAGAAGACGCGCCGCGATTTCATCGCCAACGTATCCCACGAGCTGCGCACGCCGCTGACTTCGATCCAGGGTTATACCGAGACCCTGCTCGACAGCCCGCTCGCCGACAATCACATTCGCGAATTTCTGGAAATTATCCGCAAGAACTCGGCTCGCATGTCGCGGCTGACGGAAGACCTGCTAACGCTGGCGCGCGTCGAATCGGGCGAGCACCGCTTCGACATCCAGCAGGTCACGACCGATGAGCTGCTGCAGGATGCCATGGAGAGCTTCACCGACATGGCTCGCTCCTACGAAGTCGAACTGGTGAATGAGAATTCGATTCCGGCCGTGCGGGTGAATGCGGACCGCGAGGCCATTCACCAGATATTTTCCAATCTCGTCGAGAATGCGCTGAAGTATGCGGCGTCGGGAAAGAAAATTGTTCTCGGAGCGCGGGCGGTCGAGAGCGGCGTTGAATTCTATGTCCGGGATTTCGGGCCGGGCATTTCCTCCGAGCATCTACCGCGGCTCTTCGAGCGCTTCTATCGCGTGGATAAAGCGCGCTCGCGGGAATCTGGAGGCACCGGGCTGGGGCTGGCCATTGCCAAGCACATCGTTTTCGCCCACGGGGGAACGATTCGCGCCGAGAGCGAACTCAACCACGGGTCGAGCTTCTTGTTTACGCTGCCGGCTTCCGAGCCGGATGCGGCGTAGGCCTTGTTTGGGCTGGCTCGTGACTCGACCGGAGTCCAGACTAGCCAGGCTGTCGCGAACGCTAACGCCGGTTAACGGCAGCTGCCGAAGGCGTAGTAGTTCCTATCTTTGCGCTTATCCTGATGTTTCTCTGTTTATGGTTGCAGGCCTCTCTAATGCCGGGTCTCGCTGCTTGCTGGAGATAGCCTCGGCAATTCGTCAAAAGCACGCATGTCGTGCGCAGGCACGATGATCAGCTCGGGCAGGCGTTCTTTGAGCGCAATCATCCTTAGCATGTTTTGGCGGTTGCCCTCCGCATCCTCATCGGCGCCAAGTCTGCGGACCAACCAGGAACGCTCCTCGCGCTCGGTGATTCCTTCCAGTTGATATACCAGATCGCCAACAAACGCGTAACGCGTTCCGCTGGGCAGCGTGACAAAGATAATCACGCTGCCGGGCGTGTGGCCGGACGCGGGCACCACTACGATCGAGCCATCACCATAGACGTCATGGCTGGCGGGAAAACCAAGGTACGGGCCAGCTTCAAACCCATACTCCTCATAGCGAATGTCTGTAAAGAGCTTGCAAAAATTCATGCGGCCATTTTTCCGGATGAACTCCCGCTCCGCCGCTGTCACCCACACCGGAACGCCCGGAAAGTCAGGCAGTCCGCTGACGTGGTCCCAATGCGAATGGGTCAGCAGAATCGCATGTAGCGATTTCGGGTCGTAGCCCGCAGTCCTTAGCTGGTCCGCCGCAGGCTGCCACAGACTATAGAACGTGATAGCACGGAAGAGGAAAGGTAAAGTTCGGAACTGCTCATCGATGTGTCGGCCAAACCCGGTATCGATGATCAGGTCGCCCTTCGGATGCTTCACCAACGTGCCGGCTATCGAAAATTCGCGCCGGTCGAAGAACGAGCCCCCGCGATAGCCAAAGGCTGCGTCTCGATGGTTCACACCGGTCACCACCGTGAAGACGGCCAATTCCTGCGGCGGATTGGCTGTGGGCAGCGGCCCCGCGTAAGGTCGCGGCATCGTTAAAGGTGACGGCAGGAAAGTCCGGACGAACAGTCCGAGCGGTACAAGCACCGCCGCCACGGCGGCGACAAGGATGCTCTTGTTTTTCATTGGCTGATTAGTCCCGCCATGGTCTCACCTGCATGAACGATTGATGATGCCGCTATTTTGCACCCAATTGTTGGATGGTTGGTGAAAATCACGACTACACTCATACCTCCAGAGTCCGCCCGTCATTTGGCGAGTCGTCCGGTATTTGGGAACCGACCGATTGCCCGCCTTTTTCATTGGAGGTCAACCATAAATTCACCGCCTTGTAACCTCCCTTGAGGCACGGGGGACTTATGCTGGGGCTAGGAGTGTGTCACACTTAGGTTGATGCTGGCCGCGTCCAGCCGGGCGGATCCGGCATCTAACTAAGAGTACGGTGTCGTTTATGAGCACAGCCAGCGTAAAAACGCCCGCGCCCGAGCCCTCGTACTCCGACCTGGTGCGGCGAACGGTGGAGGCTTGCGAACTGGCCCGCGAGGCCGCGGCCATCGCGGCCGAGGGCATCGCCACCGGATCCATGTCGCGCCTGAACGCCATCCGGCAGTGCGAAAAAGATCTCGACGCCATTGATCTGGAAGTGGACTCGGGAGTGACCTCGACCATCACCCGCGTTCCGGAGGCCGAGACCCGGCAACTGCTCGCCTGCATGAAAGTCATGATCGGGCTCGAGCGCATCGGAGACCTGCTTCTGAGCTTTGCCACCAGCGCGCAGGCCGCCGGCGGCCGTCTCGATTCGCAGGACGCTCGCGACTTGACCCAGATGGCGACGGTTCTTGAAAAAATGCTGGCCGATGTGGGTCAGTCGTTTTCCCAGAAGGATGTCAAGAAAGCCATCGACGTGCTCCGCGCCGATGCCGAGATGGATCGGCTGCGCAACATCATCTTCCTGCGCCACATTGAGAATCCGGAGAACATCGCGCACCACTCCAGCCTGCAGGTGATCTTCATGACGCAGTCCCTGGAGCGCGCCGGCGACCACGCCAAGAATCTGGCGGAAGAAGTTTGCCACTTCGTTAGCGGACGCAGCATCCGCCATCTGCTGATGGCCTACGATAAGCCGAAAGAACAAATGTTCATCGAATGGCTGCGCCACAAGGACGAAAAACCTTAGTCCGTTCCGCATCGCCTTCCATTTGGCACCGGTCTTTCCCTGACCTCCTCCTAAATCCCCGGCTCTTGACAGCAGCAGCATCCAAGGCGAGACTCGCTTTAGCTCCTCCCCATGCTTGGATCTGCCCAACCCGAAGACCGATTGCCGTCCGCCAGCAACGAGGACGCGCCCGCCGGTGATCCGTTGCAGAACGGCCGCGCGCTCGAAGGCACGGAACTCGATTCCGCATTGCAGTTGTTAGTGGAACGCGCGCAGTACATCACCGGCGCCACCGGAACCGCGCTTGCTTTGCCCGAGGGCGAGGAAATGGTTTGCCGGGCCAGCGCCGGCGCTTCCGCCCCGGCCGTTGGGGCGCGCTTGCAAGTTCGTTCGGGATTGACCGGCGAAAGCATTGCGCGGCGGCAGTTGCTGCGATGTGACAACGCGGAAAACGATCCACGGGTGAATCTCGAAACTTGCCGCGCGCTGGGAATTGCCTCCATCGTGGTTTTGCCGCTGCTGCGGCGTAATGGCGAGATTCGCGGTTTGTTCGAGTTGTTTTCCGATCACCCCTACGCTTTCGAGGAGCGCGATCTGGTGGCGCTCGAACGCATGGCCGATCTCACATCCACGGCTCTTGATCTGGCCGAGCAACGCTTGGTCTCCGAGGCCGCGCCGACGATGAGACCAGACGACGCGATGTCGGCGGCCGCGATTCCCAGCATTCCCCGCAGCCCCGGGCTTGCTGAGCCCTCGGTCATGCCAGCGGCGTCCGCAACTTCGGTATCCTCTTTCGGAGCAGCGGCAGCGCCGGTGCGCGCGCCCCTGTTCGCCGTCGATGTTGTCCAGAAGTGCTCTGCCTGCGGATTCCCAGTTTCCGAGGGGAGAACGCTTTGCCTCGATTGCGAGAAACTCGAGTCCGAGAAATTCGATGCCGAGAAAAAGGACGGCGGCAAGAAGGATTTCAACGGCCAGTTCCACGAGCCGGAGCCGGTCCAGATTGAGCAACATCAAGTCGAGCAAAATCTAGCCTGCCAAGATCAAGTCGAGCGACCTCAGGTCGAGCAACACAAGGTCGAACCGCAGGAGATCAAGCCTGATGAGCCGGAGCAAGTCGTGCCCAACGCAGCCGCGGCTTCGGCGGCGCTGGAGCAGGAGGAGTTCGTGCCGGCGTTTCTGGCAAATCCCTCGCCCGCACAAAAGTCGTGGCTGGCAAATCCTGTCAATCTGCTGGCGATCGCCGTTCTGATTCTGGGTGTGCTGGTCGCGGTGGTGGTGTTTCGCTAACGAACTGGCACGCGCAAGTGCTTGTTTCTCTTGACAAATTACTGGTGGAACCCATACTCTGCGCTTATTCCGTTGTTCCCAACATAAAGGTGCCAAGCATGAAAAATGTGTACGAAGTATTGCGGCAGAAGGAACTCGAACTGACCAGGCTCGAAAAAGAAGTCGAGGCGCTGCGCGTTGCCGCTCCGCTGCTTTCGGACGAGAAAGAGATGCTGGCCGAAGCTCCGAAGCCGGCCTTAACAACCGCCGCGCCACAGCCGTCGGCGGTTCGGATTCCACCGGTCGTCGCCGCCCAGGGTGCAACCGCTCCGGCACGCGTGGCTGGCTGGGAAGATGCCGCCAAGCGCTGGCCATAAGCCGGTTGCATTCGTCGCTGCGGAGACGGGGATTGCCCCGTCCGCTCGCTATTTCACCAGACAAGATCATTCAATAGCCTGAGGGAGCATTGCCCTCAGGCTATTTCTGTG
>CAVZUP010000132.1:0-21910 GCA_963778255.1 uncultured Acidobacteriaceae bacterium | reverse complement strand
GGGGTCGAGCATGGCCATTCTCGGCCAGAAGAACTGGAACGTGTTTGAACTGCGCTCGCTGCTCGGCATCGTATCGAACGACCTGATGTCGTCGTGCACCGGAGACGCCAGCGGCCTCGACGTGGTGCTGTCCGGTTTCTTCAGCAGCACGCGCATCTTCCCAAATCACAACATCGATCCCAGACACCGGGCGCTGGCCGAGGCCGCGTTGGCCCAACTCGGCGTCGCGCATCTGGCGGAGCGCGCCGTCGAGGAAATGTCGTCGGGCGAGGCGAAACGCGTCCTGATCGCACGCGCGTTGGTCCACAAGCCCAGAGCGCTGCTGTTCGACGAACCCTGCAATTCCCTGGACATGCTGGCTCAGCGCAGCTTGCGGGAGACCATGCGCTCCCTGGCCAACTCGGGCATGGGCATCATTCTTGTCACCCATGAACTCCCCGACATCGTCCCCGAGATCGAGCGGGTCGTGCTCATGTCGAACGGGAGGATCGTGGCCGATGGACCCAAAGAAGAAGTTCTGCAACCGGAAGTCCTGAGCTCGCTGTTCGGCCTGAAAGTCGAACTCGTCCGCCGCGACGGCTATTACCACGTGGTGTAATTCGCAGTCGCAGCCGAGCCTTCCTGTGCTGGAGATCACAACCGGATGTGATCCGCCGCGCTGCGGGCCGCCCGCGCGCCGCTGCTATATTGATTGAAGTACCCTAAACATGGAGCGACGGGCGTCCTCGCCCGTCCAAGTTGCTGTGGAGGAACAGGAATGATGACCCGCAACACCGAACAATCCCGCAAGTTGCAAAAGCGCGCTGAAAAATTGATTCCCGGCGGCGTGAACTCCCCCGTACGCGCTTTTCGCAGCGTGGGCTGCGACCCGCTGTATATCGTGCGCGGCCAGGGCTCGCACATTTGGGATGCCGACGGCAACGAGTATGTGGATTACATCGGCTCCTGGGGACCGCTCATTCTCGGGCACGCCGCTCCCGCCGTCATCGACGCCGTGATCGCCGCCGCGCGCAACGGCACCAGCTTCGGAGCGTCCACTCCCACCGAGGCCGATCTCGCCGAGTTGGTCATTTCCGCCTTTCCGCACATGCAGAAAGTTCGCTTCGTCAGTTCCGGAACCGAAGCGACCATGTCGGCTATACGTCTCGCGCGCGGCTACACGAAGCGCAAATACATTGTGAAGTTTGAAGGCTGCTATCACGGCCACTCCGACGCGCTGCTGGTGAAAGCCGGATCGGGCGTCGCCACGCTAGGCATTCCGGGCTCAGCGGGAGTTCCCGAAGAATTCACGCAGTTCACCCTGGCGCTCCCGTACAACGACACCAACGCGCTCGAGCAGGCATTCGAAAAATTCAAGCACCAGATCGCCTGCGTCATTGTGGAGCCGGTGGTAGGCAACATGGGATGCGTGCCTCCCGCCAGCGGATATCTGGAAGCTCTGCGTGCGATCACCAAGCGCGAAAAAACCGTGCTGATTTTCGACGAGGTCATGACCGGATTCCGCCTGGCCTACGGCGGAGCCCAGGAACTTTTCGGCATCCAGCCCGACCTAACCACCATGGGCAAAATCATCGGCGGAGGCCTGCCCGTAGGCGCCTACGGCGGTCCCAACGAAATCATGGATCTGATCGCCCCGCTAGGCCCTGTCTATCAAGCCGGAACGCTCTCCGGTAACCCGCTGGCGATGGCGGCCGGTTGCGCCACGCTAAGCTACCTGCGCGAGCACAAAGACGTTTACGCGAAGCTAGACAAGCTAGCCGGAGAAGTGGTCGCAGGCGTAGCCGCCGCAGCCAAAGACGCGGGCGTAACCATGTGCCACAACCGCGTCGGCTCAATGTTTACCTGGTTCTTCACGAAGGGCCCGGTCACCGATTGGACTTCCGCCGAGAAATGCGACACCAAAGCCTTCGGCAACTTCTTTCGCGCGATGCTAGAAAACGGAATCTACCTGCCGCCATCGCAATTCGAAGCCGCATTCCTGGGCGCCGCGCACACGGAACGCGATGCGCAGCAGACGATTGCGGCGGCGAAGCAGGCCTTCGCGACGGTGCACGCGTAGGACAGACGTAGTTAGTGTAATGGGGATGTTGCGCCAACTACGGCCCTCTCGGTGTCTATACTTCTAGGATGACCGCGACGCAAAGGACTTTCTCAGCGCTGATTGCCATCGGCGCAACAATATCAGCACTATTCCTTGGTGAGCGCGTCGGCGGCCCGCTTGCCCGTGCGATTCTGGGTCCGCCCGCCGGGTTTCACGAGGATTTCACTTCGCGTGCAGCCTACGGGCAAGCCCTACTCGTGCAAGGGCTGTTTGTGGGACTCGCATTCTTTTTGGTAGGGGCAGTTGCCGCGTTGCGATTCAAGAAGCTCAGCTACAGAGATGCCGTGTGGACGGCGAATCCGATCACAGTTGGCGTGGGCTTCATCGCATACAAATTGGCCAACCACTCCCTGCATCTGTCGGACTATCTTGCGGAGTACGACAGCCCCCAAATCTTCGTACTGTTCTGCATTGCGTCTCCGCTTGTTTTCGCCCTTTGCCTCTATGCTGGGGCCCATGCGCGACGCCCGCGCCACGCGGGTTCGTAACGGAGACACTCAACTGCTGTAATCAAGCGATTACACTAACTTAACTAAGAAACCACATACACCCTATCCTGCTACGGAGGGCTGCTGGCTGACAGCTCTCATCTCCTCCACCGTCATAAACTCATACCCCTGATCCTTGAAACGCCGAATCAGATTCTCCGTCCCAATCACCGTCTGCGCCCGGTCCGCGCCCAGGGCAAGATGTCCGCCATCGTGCAGCAGGATCACGTCGCCGCCGCGCATCTGCCGCTCGACTTTCTTTTCGATCACCGCGGCGGGCGGAGCATTCCAGTCATAGCCCGTCACGTTCCACATCACCGTCTCCAGGCCAAGCGAGCGCGCAATCCGCAGCGTCCCCGGCCTTCTTCCTCCAAACGGCGGACGAAACAGATTCGAATGCTCGCCGACCGCATCCTGCAGCGCGGAACGGCACTGCATAAGCTCGGCCCCCGTCTGCTCCGCCGATTTAAAAATCAGCTGCGGATGCGTGAACGTGTGATTGCCAATCACATGTCCAGCCTGCGCCACTGCTCGTGCAATGTCGGGACGCTGCTGCACGAAGCGGCCGATCATGAAGAACGTCGCGCGGACGCTGTGCTTCGCCAGCACATCAAGCAGCTTCAGCGTGTGCGGATCGTTCGGCCCATCGTCATAGGTCAACGCGATCTGCTTGCTTCCGCGGATTCCGGCGACGAAGGTTCGTCCATACCACTGTCCCGTCGGCGCCATGGACTGATATCCTGCCGCCGAAGCAGCCGCAGCGGCCGTCAGTCCGATCAGGGTGGGAAGCATGAGGAGATTCTAGCGCGTCGTTCGCTTTTCGCTGCTCGCCGTTCGCAAATCTGCTCCGGACGCGAACAGCGAACGACGAATCGCGAACGACGGAAATCCACAATTGCGTCCACGCCCGAAGCAATATATTCTGCTCACGTCCCCCCATGGCCAAGCTTTTCGAACTTCCCCGTTACATTGCAGTCGAAGGTCCCATACGCGTTGGGAAGAGCACGCTGGCTCGGGTTCTGGGAGAGCGTCTGGCGGCGCAGCGCGTCATCGAACCGGAAGACAATCCATTTTTGAAGGCGTTCTATGACGGCGAGCCGGGCGCGGCCTTCCAAACGCAATTGGCGTTCTTGATCCGCCGCTTCGATCAACTGCGCGCGCTCGACCTGGGACCGCACTCGAACAAGACCGTTGTCGCCGACTACATCTTTGAAAAAGACAAACTCTTCGCCTGCCTCAACCTCAACGATCAGGAACTCGATACCTACAATCGCTACTTCAATTATTTCCGCGAACAACTGCCCACGCCCGATCTGGTGATCTATTTGCAGGCCACGCCAGAAGTGCTGAAGAAGCGGCTCAAGAAAAAGAACGCGGCCGGCGAAAAAGCCATCAGCGAGGATTACCTGATGGAAGTGGTGAAGGCCTACGAACACTTTTTCTTCCACTACACGCAGTCCGATCTGCTGATCGTGAACACTTCCGAGATCGACTTCGTCGACCGCAACGAAGACCTGCAAGAGCTGCTGAAAAAAGTCTCCGCCCCAATCAAGGGCACGCAATATTTCCTGCCGCTCGGCGGGACGGACGCGGCCAGCGCGTAGCTGCATCGGAATGTCAGAGAAACCCAAAGATACTGCGTTCAGGAAGAAGATGGCGAAGGCGAACCAGATCATGACCCGCTATCGCAATACACTCCAAACCTTGGCAAGGCAAGGCTCACTTGCGTCGCGTTCTCCTGCGCAGGGCCGCGACTAATCCCATCTTGCGAATCTCAGCCAGCGGAATCTCGATGCTCTCGCCCTGCAGTCCCGCGAGAAGTGCATACTTGAGTTCCTCTCGCTGACGTCCTGTCATCGAAGTCAGCACCAGCCGACCTCGCCCTTCCTTCCAGTTAACCCGAGTGCCCTTTCCAATGCCGAGCCGCTCCCGCAACTCGGTTGGAGTCGTTACTTGTCCTTTCGTACTTATCTTGGTGCGACGGCTGCGCATTCCGCAATTCTAACAAGCACAGTGGCCTATCTCTTATCCATCGCATCTTCGTTGAAGGTAAGGGACTTGCAGCTGTCCCAAGTGTCGGGTTGAGACGCCGACCTTCCCCTATCGACCTCCGCCCCTTTTGCAGCTATAATCCCTCTCGCGTCATCCAACACCTAAAGACGACGCGTACAGGCTCTATCCGCCCGGTTTGCGGAGGGGCACTGGAGGACACTGTGAGTCTCACCCCGATCGGCGAACCTCGCCATAAGATCACCACTGCTACCATCCATGAAAAGAAATTTCATCGCGAACCCATCACCTGCCTGACCGCCTACGACTACGCCACCGCGCGGCTGGTGGATGAAGCTGGCATCGACATTGTTCTGGTTGGCGACTCGCTGGCCATGACCATGCTGGGCTACGAGAACACGCTCTCGGTCACGGTCGACGAGATGCTGCATCACGTCAAGGCGGTCCGGCGAGGAGTGAAAGATGCGCTGCTTATCGCCGACATGCCTTACGGGTCTTATCAGGTTGACGCCAGCGAAGCCGTCCACAACGCGGCCCGTTTTATGAAGGAAGGCGGCGCCGAGGCGGTGAAGATGGAGGGCGGCGAGAAGCGCGTGGACATGATCCGGCGCGTGATTGACGCTGAGATTCCCGTCGCCGGGCACATTGGGCTAACGCCGCAATCGATCAACGTGATGGGTGGATACAAGGTTCAGGGCAAGACGCTGAACGCCGTCGAGCAGCTGATGCGCGATGCGGTTGCGCTCGACCGTGCCGGCGTGGCCTGCATTTATCTGGAAGGTATTCCGCGCGAGGTTGCGGCCATGATTACCGCCGAGGTCGAAGCGCCGACCATTGGCATCGGCGCTGGCCCCGATTGCGATGGCCAGGTGCTTGTCTTTCACGACCTGGTCAATTTGACCTTTGGACGTCCGGCAAAGTTCGTTCGCCGTTACGCGGACGCCGCCGCACTAATCACCCAATCGGTGCTGGCTTACAAGGCCGACGTGGTCTCGCACCAGTTTCCGAATGATGCCGAGTCTTACCATTTGCCGAAGGAGACGCAGGCGGCACTCGAAACGGTACTCCACCGCAAGCAGGCCATGCAGCGATAATGGCCAGTGGAGGGAAAGTAGTGCGACCCGACGTGCGAACTTTGATTGCCTTGATTTTGCTTGGGGTGCTGGCCGCTTGCTCCAAGCCGCAGACGCCGGCGGCGGAAGCGCCGCCACAGCCGACTGGGTTGGAGTCGATTCCCGCGCCCGATGCTTCCAAATATCCGCCGCTTAGCGATATGAGTACCTGGAAGAATCCTTACCTGGTGGTGCGCGAGGATGGGATTGGCATTGTCGATCTTTCCAATCACGAGATCCACATGCTGCAGCCGGAGGCGATTCCGGCGGAGCTGGTCTCGCTGGGGTCGAGCGCTTGGCCTTATGGGCGCGTGGTGCTGGTCGCCCAGGCCGTTCCCAAGAATCTAACGGAACAGGCGAAAGCGGATCTGCGTAAGAACCGCGCGCTGCTCCTGGGGACGCTGAAGCAACTGGACGTGCAATACCGCGAGGCGCCGTAAGCTAGCAAGCTCCCAGTCATGAGGATATGCACCACCATCGCCGAGGTGCGCGCCGCCTGCCTCGATGCCCACGCCGGTCGCGCGCGCCTGGGCTTGGTGCCGACCATGGGCGCCCTGCATGAGGGCCACCTGTCGCTGGTGCGCACCGCCAAGGCGCAGTGCGACGTGGTCGCCGTTTCCATCTTTGTGAACCCCACGCAATTTGGGCCGGCCGAGGATCTGGCGAAGTATCCGCGGCAGTTCGATCGCGATTGCGAGTTGCTGGAAAAAGAAGGCGTCGACATTTTGTTTGCGCCGCCGGTCCGGGAGATTTATGAGGAGATTTATCCCGGCGGTGCCGCCACCTGGGTGGTGGTCGAAGGGCTGAGCGACAAGCTGGATGGACGCTCGCGGCCGGGGCATTTCCGCGGCGTGACCACGATTGTCGCCAAGCTTTTTCATATCGTCGCGCCCGACGCCGCGTTTTTTGGGCAGAAAGACGCCGCGCAGGTGGCGGTGATCCGGCGCATGGTGCGCGACCTGAATTTTCCAGTTGAGATTGTTGTCTGTCCCATCGTGCGCGAGCAAGACGGCTTGGCCATGAGTTCGCGCAACGCGTATCTAAGCGGAGAAGAGCGTGTTCGCGCACATATATTGCAGCGGTCGTTGCAGCGGACGCTGCAGGAATTCCAGGCGGGAGAAAGAAGCGCGGCGAAGTTGATCTCCGTGGCGAAAGAAGTGATTGCGGGAGAGCCGCAGGTGCGGTTGGATTATTTCGAGATTGTCGATCCGGATACGCTCGACCCCGTGGAGCTGGTTTCGCGAAAGACGCTTGTCGCCGTAGCCGCCTTCTTCGGATCCACGCGCCTGATAGACAATATTGTGTTGGAGCCTTGAGCCGCACGAGGCCGAGCTACGAGCTTCGTCCAGAGACGAACGCATTTCCAGCGATGATGTAACGCAATGGCTGCTCGGCCGCCTTCACGATCCCGATGCGCGGGGTGATTGTTACGCGGCGCACGCGGTGACCGTCATCGACAATGCGCAGATCGGAGCGCGCGCTGGTCAGTCTTTTTCCGTTGTCGCGCTTGCGCGTGATTCCCAGGGCTTCGGAGAGTCGTCCGGGGCCGGAGGAAATTTTCTTGAGATCGGATGGTTTCGCCACTTCGATGCCCCTTGCTTCCGCCATTTGCTCGATGCCCGCCACCGGTTCGAGCGCGCGAAAGAGCACGCCGCCGGGCACGCCATCGGGCAGGCACGAAACATTCAGGCAGTAGTGATTGCCGTAGATGAAATACACGTAGACGCGACCGGGAGGGCCAAAGAGGACTGCATTGCGCGGCGTCTTGCCGGGCGCAGCGTGGGCGGCCGCATCGCCCTGGCCGAGGTAGGCCTCGGTTTCGACGATTCGGCCGGCGAGAATTCCGCCGGGCGTTTTGCGGACCAATAGTTTGCCCAGCAGCGCTCGCGCTACTTGCCGCGGATCGCGATTGAAGAATTCCGCCCGGAGTAATTTTGGCGCCAAATGCAGATGTCCTTCGCTTCGCTCAGAATGACAATGCGAGTCTATGTTCGGAACTTCATCATGGAATGATCACTTCGCGGCCTTCAAATAGGCCAGCACTTCTTCGGCGTGACCTTCGGCTTTTACGTTGTTAAAGATGTGCTGGATTTTACCGTCGGGACCGATGACGAAAGTCGTCCGCGCTATGCCTTTCACTTTCTTGCCGTACATGTTCTTTTCTTTGACCACGCCGAACAGATCCGCAATTTTCTTATCGGGATCCGCCAGCAGGGGGAAAGGTAAGCTGAATTTCTCCTGAAATTTCTTCTGCGAGGCGGCTGTATCCTTCGAAATCCCAAGCAATACCACGCCCGTCTTCTTGATCGCGGAGTAGCTGTCGCGAAAGCCGCAGGCTTCCTTGGTGCATCCCGGCGTATCGGCTTTGGGATAGAAATAGAGCACCACCGTCTTGCCGCGAAAATCTTTTAAGGCAACCTCTTTGCCATTCTCGTCCGTCGTACTGAAGTCTGGGGATTTATCATTGACTTCCATGGAATTTTCTCCTCGCCGCGCGTGGTTACAAGGCAAGTTATATCGCAACCGGATGGTCGCCGTCATCGTCATTTCAGCGGCCTCGATCCTGTTTGCCGGCTCGCGGCTTATGGCCCAGGAGCCGATGCCGCACTTTGGACGCAAGCCGGCTGCGGTCAAGGGGCCACGGGCTTTGGGACTGGTGCAGATTCCGCCGAAAGGCAAAGCCCGGTTCATTCCCATTGCCATCATGATGGATGGGAAATTCTACGACGCCGGCTCGTATAAAGCCGCGCCTGTGCCCATGGCGCTCGACTTCGGCATTGTCTATGAAGGCTTTCGCAGCGGCGTGTCGCAGGGCGTCTTCACGATTACGCAACCGGGCCAACTAAATCATGTGTGGATCGCCGAAGGGACCTGGCTGCCCGCGGGAGCGATTGACCCGCATAAACAAAAGAAATACTCGACGCCGGTGATCGCGGACGACGACAAAGACGGGCCGCCCGTACTTCACCGCCGCGCCGGGAGCAGCGATTCCGACAGCGAGGACAAGGACAAAGACAAGGACAAAGACAAGGACAAAGACGGGGCAAAGCCCGCTACGGGAAATGCGCCGGCCGCAAGTGCCCCACCCGCGCCTCCGGCACCCCCTTCGCCGGATGCCGCCAAGGCTCCGGTTCCGCCCGAACCCGCGAAAGCTCCCACTCCGCCTGACGCTGCCAGGACTTATGACGCGGACGAGCCGATTGCCGATCCGAATCGGCCGCGGTTGAGGCGCGGGAAGCCGGAGGCGAGCGCACACCAGGAACCCTTCGCGACGTTCGATCCGTTGACGGACGTGCCGAGTTCGGCGGCATCCTCGGGTGCGGGCAAGCCCGACGCGAGTGGAAAAGGCACGATTGCGGCCGCGCCTCAGATCGTTACCATCCCGGCGATTTCCGATGTCGGCGGGCCCGATCCGCGTCCTTACACATACGATTGCAAGCCGGCCGAGGAAGCGGCCTATCGCAAACAGATGCTCGATCTGGCGACAACGCTCCGCGCCCGGGCGACCGGCGCGGCCCAAGAAGCTGCGCCCAAGAAGGCATCCGCGAAATCCGGCGGCAAATCTGCCAACAAACCGGCCGCACCGGCTTTCGACGATGTCAGCTTGCGCATCTTCGATCTCTCCAATTCGAACGAGCCCGTGCTGGTGCTCTCGGCGAAAACTCACCCGGCTGCGGCTGGCGCGGGTGGAAGCGTCGAAGAGCCAAAAGAGATCACGCTCATCGCCAGCACCAACCTGGAAAACGAGTTAAAGAAACTATTTTTTTCGCAGACGGATGCGGCGCATCTCGACGTCACTCCGCGGATGGAACTGATCGACGCGGTCGACGCCGACGGAGATGGCCGCGGCGAATTGCTGTTTCGGCGCACGTTTGACGACGGCAGCGCCTACGCCATCTATCGCGTCACCGCCGACGGGCTCTGGCCGCTGTTTGAGGGAACGCCGTAGCTCATTGAGTCATTGAAGGACTGAGTCATTGAGGTATTGATTCAATGACTCAATCATTCAATGATTCAATCTCTCCACTTTCCGTTTACAATTTCATTCCTCGGAGGTGAGACTCATGCGCACCACTTCTCGTATCGCCATCCTTGCCTGCCTTTCGGCGGGCTTTTGTTTTGCTCAGGATCAGGATTTCAGCAAGGCGAAGACGCATTTCTGGAGACGGTGTATAACTCGCTGACCGGACAAAAGAATGGTAAGTTCATCAAGCACAACTAAACCGCTCTGTACTATGAGGGACCTGCGGGGTGATCGCATGAAAAATCTCTTTCTGCCGCTGATTCTGTGTTTCGCTTTGTCCGTTCCGGCGTTGGCTGCCGAGAGCAAGGCTGTTTCCTACAAGTCCGGGGACGAGACCGTTAGCGGAATTCTCTATACTCCGGCCGGCAAAGGGCCGTTCCCGGCGCTCATCGTGATCCATGAGTGGTGGGGATTGAACGACTGGGTGAAGCAGCAGGCCGCCAAGCTGGCGGATCAGGGGTATGTTGCGCTGGCGATCGATCTGTATCGCGGCAAAGTCGCCGACAATCCCGACCTGGCGCATGAACTGATGCGCGGCTTGCCGGAAGACCGGGCGACGCGCGATTTGCGCTCCGCCTATGATTTTCTGGCGTCGCAAGCGAACGTGAAGAAAGACCGCATTGGCTCGATCGGCTGGTGCATGGGCGGAGGCTACTCGCTCAATACGGCGCTGGCCGAGCCGCATTTGGCGGCCACGGTCATCAACTACGGGCGTCTGGCGACCGAGCCGTCGGAGCTGAAGAAGATCAACGCTCCAATTCTGGGACTGTTTGGCGGGCAGGATCGCGGCATTACTCCCGAGGATGTGAAGAAGTTTCAGCAGGCCATGGAAAAGATGGGCAAGAAGATCGAGGTGAAGATCTATCCCGACGCCGGACACGCGTTTGAAAATCCCAACAATACGCAGGGATACCGGCCGGAGGATGCCGCCGACGCCTGGCAGCGCACGGTCGCTTTTCTGGCGGCGACGCTGAAGAAGTGAGACGGCACGGACTCCCGGCGAGCGAAATTTTCTTATTGGACTAGGCTTCGGAATCACACATCTGAAAGCTGACTCCAGCAGGGGGCTTACGCGCCGCTTGAACAAGTTCCGGAGCGTCATCCACACGGAGATTCCATCCTCTGCTGCCTTTTTCCACCCAAACCAGGGACCCGGTCTTGGGACCGCCAGTGACCGGTATATGGCTCCTATTCCCGCCGCACAGAAGAGCCGGGGTGGCCAGGAGATTACGGACGTGTGTCACCGCGACAATGATCGCCTGGTTGCGGGCTGCGATTTCGAGCAGGTCTTTGAGCTTCCGCGAATAGCGGTCGCAGAATTGAAGAAAAGACTCGCCTCCGGGCGCGGGCATCGAGGGATCCAGTTCGAGCTGTTGGAGTATGGGCAGAATGTCTTTTACGCGCTGGCCCGCCAAAGTGCCTAGATTCCACGGGCGCAGATCGGAGGTATGCACGACCGGCGTCAAGGTTGCTCGCACGACGGCCTCGGCCGTCTGCCGGGCGCGGTAAAGATCGGAAGAGTAGATATGCGCCACCGGATAGTGGGCCAGCCTCTGCGCCGTCTCCTCCGCCTCCCGCAGGCCCTGTTCGTCGAGAGAGATATCCATCCAGCCGCGCAGCCTTTCCTCGCTATCCATTGAGTTGAGGACGGTTTTTCCATGGCGCACCAAAATCAGCTTTCCCATTGCGTAAGGGCTCCTGTCAAGAAGACTTGCCGGGCTCAGCGGGAGGGAGGAGTCAAGAGCTGGCGCCTGGCGTAATGTCGAGTTTGTTAATCGACATTATTGTATTGTAACATCTCCGTAACATTAGCGCAGGCTTGGGAGGGAGTCAACCGATATTTTGTCCGGACCCTGGCATTTCGTCGCATCCGGACGGGCGGCGATTGTCCGGAGCTTTTGCGCGAAGCTTCTGCCGAGACCAGGCGTTCTTGGTTACGAAAGTTCGCTTGACACCTTCCGGGCAGGCTCATACGCTTGGATTATCGTGATATCACCAGTATTATAAGTAGATTACTAGGCATTAAATTGTCGTTCTTAATCCCCCTCCCGCCGAGGCCGGCGGATATTCCGGCAGGAGCCTTGTAAGCCATGGAAAAACCAGCATTGTCGTGCCATCCAATGGCCCTTTTCAACTCAAACGAGGCCGGAGCTGGGCGCGAATCCGGGCGAAACGTCGGGCGACGGAGGCCGGAGACGCGATGATCCGAAGGGTGGTTCACACAATCAACGAGCTGCTCGGCCGGAACGCGCCCGGCAACCGGTTTACGGTTTTCGACGACGACGTGTTCATCACCTCCTACCCGAAGTCGGGAAACACCTGGACCCGGTTTCTGATCGCGAACCTCATTCACCCGCAGGAGCCGGTGACGTTCCTCAATATTGGCGGTATCCTCCCCGATCCAGTATGGCAATCGCGGAATGTCTTGAAGAGCTGTCCTCGTCCGCGGGTGATCAAGAGCCATCATCCTTTCGATCCTCGTTACAAGAAAGTGATCTTCATCGTGCGCGATCCGCGCGACATTGTGCTCTCGCAGCATTTTTTTCAAATCAAACGCGGCATCGTCGCGCCGGATACTCCCATGGAAGAGTTCGTGCCTCGCTTCGTCAGGGGGGAGACCAGTGACTACGGATCGTGGGGACAGAACGTGGGCAGCTGGCTGATCGCCCGTCACCATACGCCCGGATTTCTGCTGCTGCGCTATGAAGACATGATCGTGCGTCCGGTGGAGGAACTGGCGAAGATTGCCGTCTTCCTCGGCCGCCGTCCGGATCGCGGCGAGTTGGCGAGGGCGGTGGAACTAAGCTCCGCCGATCAAATGCGGAAGCTCGAAGAGGAGCAGGCGGACAAGTGGGTGGTGACGAAAGCGACGCGCAAAGACATGCCCTTCATGCGCAGCGCCAAGGCTGGAGGGTGGAAATCCAGTTTGCCTAGCGAAGCAGTGGGGCACATCGAGCGGGCCTGGGGGAACCTGATGCTGGCGCTCGGGTACGAACTGGTGGAAGAAGTGCCGAAAGGTGCGGACCGGACTTTACTCGACCTGATCGGGATTCCTCTCGATGCGGTGCGGGAGTGAATGTGTCCTCAAATCCGCGATTTGTGCGATTCTGAAGGGCTTCATGCGGGGCAAGGAATTTCCACTTGCCAGAAGGTACCGTTCTGGTTACTATGCACCCATCTTTTTTATTAACTTTGCATTTATGAATATCGGCGAGACCATCCGCAATTTCCGGCTCCAGCGAAGCATGTCACAGGGCGACATTGAAAAGCGCACGGGCTTGTTGCGCTGCTACCTGTCGCGGGTTGAAAACGGCCATACCATTCCATCGCTGGATACGCTGGCGAAGATCGCCGGGGCCATGGACCTGGCGTTGTCGCAATTCTTCTCCGAGGGCCACAGCAACGGCCACGGCCACAAGGGACTGCCGCAGCTCTCCGACGATGAAGTCCGCTTCCTGAGCCAGATGCGCCGCTATTCGGCGAACTTGAACGACAGCGACCGGAAGCTGGTGCTGGCGATGGTGAAGAAAATGGCGGCGAACACGAAGTAAGCCGTCAGCCATCGGTCTTCAGCCAACCCCAGCTGTCGGTCACACAGCCAGTCCTCCGGGTTTTTGTTTGGAAGCCGCGTTCCAGCACCCCAGGGTCGCTAATGGCTGACGGCTGAGAGCTGACGGCTGCCCTCAGGTACTTTCGTACCATGCCCACCGTGTCCGCCGGTACCTCGCCATCGCCATGCTTACGACGCTAAGCTGATGGTGGGGAATCCTCGTGACCGTTGATGAAGAACTAAGTCTGCTCGAGCAGCAACTGCGTCGGCTGAAGATCGAGTACGAGATGTTCTTCAACAATCCCGCCAAACGGCCGCCCACGGACGTCGAGTGGAAGGTGCTCTCGTTAATTCGCAAGTTCAGCGACGGCGCGCGGCTGACCTTCTCGCAGCGCTTCAAATACAACGAGATGGCGCAGCGCTATGCGGTCCAAAGCGACCTGTGGCGCAAGAAGATGCGGATTCGCGAGGAGGGTTATCGCAAGCCCTATGAGGCGATGCTCTCAGTGCAGGGCGTGCGCTCCAGCGCAGAGCGGGAAGTGAAGCATCAGGTCTATGGCGTTGCCCGCCCGGCGCAACCGGCGGACGGCAACACGGCGGCCGGGGCCGAACAGCCTTTCTCGATACAGTACTCGGGCACGATGGCCGAGCGGACGCAGGTGGAATCTCTCTTCAATGCGCTGACCGAAGCCAAGCAAAAGTCGGGAGAGAAAGTTACCGGCAACCTCGATTCCTTCGCGACGTTCGTCCGGAAAAAGACCAGCGAACTGCGGGAGCAGCATGGCTGCGATGCCGTGGTGTACTCGGTCGAAATGCAAGATGGACACGTGAAGCTGAAGGCTAAGGCGAAGAGCTAGTACCCAGCATTTACCCCTCGATTTTACCTGCGGCTTGCAGCGTCCATCTGGACTCCCTGACGGCTCCGTCTTCAAGCCCTCAATCCGTGGGACTGCGCTGGGTACTGGCAACTGGGTACTGCCTGCTAAAATCTCTCTTCACTCCTTAGCAGCAGAGGCCTTCATGTCGAAAATCCAGCGTGCCATTCTAAGCGTCACCGATAAATCCGGACTCGTCGATTTTGCCCGCCAACTTGCCGCCTTTGGCGTCGAGCTGGTTTCGACCGGAGGCACAGCCAAGCTCCTCCGCGACTCCGGCATCGCCGTCAAAGACATTTCCGAGCTGACCGGCTTTCCCGAAATGCTCGACGGCCGCGTCAAGACCCTGCATCCCAAGGTTCACGGAGGCATTTTGCATCGCCGTGACAACAGCGGCCATCGCGCCGCTGTGGCCGAACATGGCATTCCGGCCATCGACATGGTGGTGGTGAATCTCTATGCCTTCGAAAAGACCGCGGCCAGGCCGGGCGTGCACTTTGAGGAACTGATCGAAAACATCGACATCGGCGGCCCGTCGATGATCCGGTCGGCGGCCAAGAATTTTCAGGACGTCGCCGTCGTAACCTCGCCCGCCGATTACAGCGCGATTGCCGAAGAGATGGCTGGTTCAGGCGGAGCGTTGTCCAGAGAAACGAAGTGGCGGCTGGCGCAGAAGGCGTTTGCCACGACGGCGGCTTACGATTCTGCCATCGCGTCGACACTAGAGCGCGTGGGCAATGACTTCGCGCTTCACGCCACCGAGGGCTTTCCGCAAACTCTGCGGCTGGCATTTCAGAAAGTTGCCGACCTGCGCTACGGAGAGAATCCGCATCAGAAAGCGGCCATGTACGCCGACGCTTCGGGCGCAGGCGTGGCGCACGCAAGGCAAGTGCAGGGCAAAGAGCTTTCCTACAACAACATTGTCGATCTGCAAGCCGCCTGGGATCTGGCGCAGGAGTTTGACGATCCGGTCTGCGCCATTATCAAACATACGAATCCCTGCGGAACCGCGACTGGCAAGACACTAGCCGAGGCGTATGTGCGGGCGCTGGAATGCGATCCGGTGTCGGCGTTTGGTGGGGTGATTGGAGTGAATCGCACGGTAGATGCGGCCGCGGCTACCGAGATGGCCAAGCTGTTCCTCGAAGTCATCGCCGCGCCCGCGTTCGATGAAGGCGCGAAGGCGGCGTTCGCTTCGAAAAAGAATCTGCGGCTGGTTGAAGTCCCCTCCGGTCAGCAAAACTGGGTTCTGAAAAATATTTCTGGAGGCATGCTGGTTCAGGATTCCGACCTGCACAAGCTGGCCGAAGTCGATTTGAAAGTCGTCAGCAAGCGTCCGCCGACGGCGGAAGAAAAGCGGGCGCTGCTCTTTGCCTGGAAGGTCTGCAAGCACGTGAAGTCGAACGCCATCCTCTACGCCCGAGACGGGCAAACCGTGGGCGTGGGCGCGGGACAGATGAGCCGCGTTGATTCCTGCAAGCTGGGTGCGATGAAGGCGCAACTGCCACTGAAGGGTACGGTGGCGGCGTCCGATGCCTTTTTCCCCTTCCCGGATGGGGTCGAGGAAATCGCCAAGGCCGGCGCTACCGCCATTATTCAGCCCGGAGGGTCGGTGCGCGATCAGGAGGTCATCGAGGCCGCCGACCGGCTCGGGCTGGCCATGATCTTCACCGGAGTGCGGCATTTCAGACACTAAGGCCCCGTCGCCACACCATCAAACCCGTCCAAAGCCCCTGTACCTCTGGCTTTAGCCCTGCCCCGTTCTTTCTCCCCGCCAGAAAGCCTGCCAAGGGTAGAATAATGAAATCCGGATGGCCGCGGATCAGCATCCAATCGAAGTGTGAGCTGCTGGGGCAGGTGGCGGGATTTTTCATGAAAAAACAGTTGTGGATTGTCATGGTTGTCGTTGGCGGGTCTTTTTTACTCGCCCAGAATTTACCGGCCCAGAGCTTACTGGCTCAAGCCCAGCCCGATCGCCCCGCCGACAGTCCGGCTGCTAGCCCGGCTGCCGCGCCGCCCGCGTCCAAGGCCAAGACGCCCGACCGCGCCGCCGCCTACTACCACTTCGCCCTCGCGCACATGTACGAGGAGCAGGTCGCGACCTACGGCCGCAGCGAACTGGCGAACAAGGCCATTGAGGAATACCGCGCCGCCATCGATGCCGACCCGAGCTCCGCGTATTTGACCTCCGGCCTGGCCGAGCTTTATGCCAAGACCGGGCGCATCCGCGATGCCGTGGTCGAGGCGCAGGACATCATCAAGAAAAATCCCAACAATCTCGAAGCGCGTCGTCTACTGGGAAGAATCTACCTGCGCTCGCTGGGCGACATGCAGTCCGGCAGCGGATCTGAGAGCATTCTGAAGCTGGCGATCGAGCAGTATGAGCAGATCGTCCGCTTGCAGCCCGACAGCATGGACGACCACCTGCTTCTCGGCCGCCTCTATCGCTTGAACAACGATCTGCAAAAGGCGGAGAGCGAATTCAAGACGGCGGTCAAGTTGCAGCCGGATTCCGAAGAAGCAGTCACCACGCTGGCTTATCTCTACAACGAGCTGGGAGACACGGTTCGCGCCGCGCAGGTGCTCAGTTCGGTGCCGGGCACGGAGCGCTCGGCGAAGCTCTACTCGGCGCTCGGTTATACCTACGAGCAGCAGAAGCAATACAAAGACGCCGTCGAGGCCTATCGGCACGCCATTGAACTTGACCGCGACAATCTGGACGCCATCCGCGGCCTGGCGCAGAACCTGCTCAACGACGGCCAAGCCGATGCCGCTCTCGAACAATACAAAGTGATTGCGGATGCGAATCCGGAAGACGCGCAGACGTATGTGCGCATCGCGGAAATCCTCCGCAAGCAGGGCAAATTCGATCTCGCGCTCGACAATCTGAAAAAGGCTGAATCCATGGTGCAGGATTCGGTCGAGGTTCCCTACAACATTGCCGCCATCTACCAGGCGCAGGGCCGTTACGACGAAGCGATTCCGATCATGGTCGACCTGCTGAAGAAATCGGAGAAGCCCGAAGGCAAATACTCGAATGGCGAGCGCAGCAATCGGGCGGTGTTTCTGGAGCGGCTGGGTACGATCTACCGCGACCAGGGAAACAATGCCGCCGCCGTCAAGACCTTCCGCGAGATTGTTGCGCTCGGCGGCGATGAGAACATTGAGCGCGGCTATCAGCAGGTCATCGACACCTGGCGCGAAGCCAAGGAATGGCAGAAGGCGACCGACGTCGCGAAAGAAGCGGTGGAAAAGCTGCCCGGCAGCCGCGATCTGAAAATGGTGCTCGACTCGCAACTGGCCGACATGGGCGAGGCCGACAAGGCGCTGAAAGACGTCCGCGCCATGTTGAAGGGCGACGCCGGTTCCAGCGCCGACGACCGTCAGGTCTACATCACCCTGGCGCAAATGTACACGCGGCTGCGGCGGTTTGGCGAGGCTGAACAGGCGCTCGACAAGGCTGAGCAACTGTCGATCAAGCCGGAAGACAAGGAATATATCTGGTTTCTCCGCGGGTCGACTTTTGAGCGCGATAAGCGCTACCCCGAAGCGGAAGAGCAGTTCAAGAAGGTGTTGGCCAGCGATCCCGAACATGCTTCGGCGCTGAATTATCTGGGCTACATGCTGGCCGACCAGAACATGAAGCTCGAAGAAGCGCTTGGATACATCAAGCGCGCCGTCGATCTCGATCCTTCGAACGGCGCCTATCTCGATTCACTGGGATGGGCTTATTTCCGCCTGGGCAAGTATGAGTTGGCGGAAGACAACCTGCTGAAAGCTTCGCAGAAAATCAATACCGATCCCACCGTCCACGACCACCTCGGCGATCTCTACCAGAAAACCGGACGCCTGAAGCTGGCCGCCACCAACTGGGAGCGCGCTCTCACCGAGTGGAACCGCACCATCGCCGCGGAAGTCGATCCCACGGACGTGACGCGGGTGCAGAAGAAGCTCGACTCCGCCAAGATGAAGCTGGCGAAAGAAGAGGGCGCAAAGTAATTCAATTGTCATCCTGAGCGGAGTGTGATCTTCGCGAAGTGAAGATCACGCGTAGTCGAAGGACCCTACTAGCAACCCGCCCTCTCCGCAAGCTGCTAAACTTTCTCCATGCTAGCCGACTACGCGGTGCGCGTAGAAGACTCCCGCGGACGCCGCCATCCCGAGCCGCCGCATCCTTATCGCAACGACTTTCAGCGCGACCGCGACCGCGTCGTCCATGCTCGCGCCTTTCGCCGGCTCGAAGCGAAGACGCAGGTTTTCACGCGCCGTTACTCCGACCATTTCCGCAACCGCCTGACGCACACGATTGAGGTCGCGCAAATTTCGCGCACCATCGCCGCGCAACTCGGACTGAACTCCGATCTGGTGGAGGCGCTGGCCCTGGTACACGATCTGGGACACCCTCCCTTCGGCCATTCCGGAGAAAAAGCGCTCGACGCCGCCATGCGCCAGCACGGCCTTTCCTTCGACCACAATCTGCACGCGCTCCGCATTGTCGAAGACTTCGAACTCCGCTACGCCGCTTTCCGCGGACTGAATCTGACCTTCGAAGTGCGCGAGGGCATCATCAAGCACTCGCACGACTACGATGCGAATGCCCATCCTGAGCTAGCCGAGTATCTGCTCGCCCGCCGCCCGCCGCTCGAAGCGCAGCTCATCGATTTGACCGACGAGATTGCCTACAACACCGCTGACTTAGACGATGGCTACGAAGCCCGCCTGCTCACCATCGAACAGATCGCGGACAGCGTGGATCTTTTCCGGCGGCATTACGATGAGGCCAAGAAACGCTATCCGAAGGCGGCCGAGAAGCTGGTCTTCAACGAGGCTCTGAAGAGCATTTTTGACGGATTTGTCGGAGACCTGATTACAAATACGGCACAACGCGTAAAGACGGCGGGCGTGCATTCCGTGGAAGACGTTCGCAGCCACACCGCGCGGCTGGCGGCCTTCAGCCCGCCAGTCGAAGAGGAACGCCGGAGGCTGAAAGACTTTCTCTACGAAAATCTCTACTACAGCCCAGCGCTAGCCGCCGAAAAAGAAGACGCCGAGCGCATCACCGGAGAACTCTTTGCCCACTGGATGGAAGAGCCCGACGACCTTCCGCGCAACTACCGTGAAAAAGCCGCTAAAGACAAAGAGACGCTGCCGCGCGTCATCTGCGATTACATCGCCGGCATGACTGATCCGTTTATCTACCAGCAGTATGAGAAGTATTGCGGGGAGTAGATGTTCATTCTGCAATCCCGAGCGACCCCTACCCATTGTCATCCTGAGCGCAGCAGAACGATTCGCGAAGCGGATTGTCCTGCGGAGTCGAAGGACCGCAATTCCCGGCGCACGTTTCGCCTTCTAAGAACGCCCGCCGACTATTTACCGTACGTCACCCGATAAACCACACCCGCAGCATCGTCGCTCAAATACATTGCCCCATCGCCGCCAAACGCAATCCCCACCGGACGCCCCATCCAGCGCCCCTTCTTTGTTTCGCCGGGCGCGATCCATCCCGTGATGAAGTCTTCCGCGCCGCCCACGGGCTGGCCTTTGTCGTCGAGTTTCACGCGGACGACTTTATATCCCGTCGGAACGCTGCGATTCCACGAACCGTGAAATGCGACGAAGATGTTGTTGCGATACTCGGCGGGGAACTCCGTGCCTTCATAAAACGCCAGCCCAAGAGGAGCGGAGTGCGCCTGCATCTGGACCTTCGGCTCAATCACGCTGTCGCAGCGGCCGTCGCCGGGCTTGGTGAAATTCGGATCGGGCACGCGGTCGCCGTAGCAATAAGGCCAGCCCGCGTCGCCACCATCTTTGCCGAGATCGTAAATCGTCTCCGGCGGCAGATCGTCACCCAGCCAGTCGCGGCCGTTGACCGTGACCCACACCGTGTCCGTCTTCGGATTCACCGCCAGCCCCACCGCATTGCGCAGGCCTTTGGCGAAAATTTTCTGTCCCGTGCCATCGGGATTGAACTCCATCACCGTCGCGCGCCGCGGATCTTTTTCGATGCAGACGTTGCAACTCGATCCGGCGGAAACATACATCTTGCCGCCGTGAAATAGAACGCTACGAGTCGAGTGTCCGCCGCCCGTCGGCAAATCGGTCAGCGTTTTCGGATTCGACGCGCGCAGGTTCGCTTCGTCCCAGTCATAGCGGCGGACTTTGTCGTTCTCGGCGACGTAGAGCTTGCCTTCATAAAGCGCCAGCCCGTGCGGCTCATTCAGCCCTTCGAGAACGGTGACCGTGCGCGCAGCCTTGCCCGTGTGTTTCGGATCAGGCAGCGCGACCACCTTGCCTTCGCCCGATTCGCTCACCAGCAACACTCCACCGCCGGTGAAGATCATCATGCGCGCCCCGCCCACTTCTTCGGCGAACACTGATATGTGGAATCCGGCCGGCGCTTTCAGTTGCGTGAGATCGAAATGCGTTTTCTCGGCGTGAGCGAAATTCGCATGAGTCAAAAACGCCAAAAGAAAAGGGAGCAGCGCAAACCTGCCTCGTCGTAGGTTGAGTTGTCGCATATTCAGTGGATGATCCCCCGTTGAGATTCGTTCATGTTTTTTCCAAGGTCGCCGAAAGGAGGCCCCGGCACGCAGTTTTTATACCGGTGCCGCCAATATTACCCCCCAGGCGCGCCGTGCCGCCAGTAGCGATGGGATACAATATCTATGAAAATAAAGCACTTGCATTCGACGTTCGACGCCGGGGTGTTTGGCACGCAAACTGTTAATAGAAATGCAGGTCCGCGATGGCCGACAGTTTGAAACAAGCTTGAAACGAACGTAATCAGAATCGCGCCGCGAGGCGCCCAGAGTGGCTCCCCACTCGCTGGAGGAATTTAAAATGAAAAACCGCATCATCTTCGCTCTGCTGCTGGCAGTCATTGTGGCGGCGCCAGTTTTCGCGCAAGACAATTCCACGGCCCCGGCGCAGACTGCGCCAGTTCAGGCGACTGCAACTCAGCCTGCGGGCCAGACCGCCACAGGTAAAGATCCCCTGCAACCCGAGAGTCGCGAAGGCTTCTGGGGACATCTGAATCCGTTCGCACGCAAGAAATATGTTGCACGCCAGACGCAGCCGATCCGCGACCGCATCAACGAGCTCGATGAGCTGACCGCCGCCAACTCCAAGGCGATCAAAGACACCGATGCGCGCGCGCAGCAGGGAATTCAGCTGGCTTCGGCGAAAGCCAACGAAGCCGATCAACATGCCGTCGAGGCCGGCAACAAGGCGCAGGCCGCGCAGCAGACAGCGCAGCAGGCGAACACCCGCCTGACCACGGTGGAGCAGGTGGTCACGAACATCGATCAGTATCAGGCCACGACGCAAACCGAAATCCGTTTCAAGCCGGGGCAAACAGTGCTGAGCCAGAACGCCAAGAACGCGCTCGATGAAATGGCCACTCCGCTGAAGAATCAGCGCGGCTATGTGGTCGAGGTGCAGGGCTTCGCATCGGGACGTGGACAGGAAGCGATCGCGACTTCGCAGAAGATGGCCGAGTCGGTGGTCCGCTATCTGGCGCTGAACCACGATATTCCGATCTACCGCATCTACCTGGTCGGCATGGGCAATGCACCCGTCTCCACCGGAGACGCCAAGGCCAAGCGCATCACCGGCGGCCGGGTTGAAATCAGCCTGCTCAAGAATAATCTGGAGCAACTGGCTTCGACCGGCGCGACGCAGAATCAACCGCAGCAGAAGTAGCAGTATCCTCCCCTGGAAGGCCTCCCGCGAAAGCGGGAGGCTTTTT
>CAVZUP010000131.1:0-13637 GCA_963778255.1 uncultured Acidobacteriaceae bacterium | reverse complement strand
CAGGACATGACGTTCTCCTACGGCGCCTCGGAATCGAAGTTCATCGAGGCCAAGAATCATCGGGAAGAGCAGCAGTGGTCTCCGGTGGTGTATTTCGATCGTCCGCGCTGTATCTTGTGCTATCGCTGCGTGCGCGTATGCGGCGAAGGCATGGACGTTTGGGCGCTCGGCGTGCAGAACCGCGGCGTCAGTTCGATCATCTCGCCAAATCAGAACGACCATCTCGACTGCGAAGAATGCGGCATGTGCATCGACATCTGTCCGGTCGGCGCGCTTACCTCCGGTGCCTATCGTTATAAGACTCGCCCGTGGGAAATGAACCACGTGGGCACGATCTGCACGCACTGTGGCGACGGCTGCAAGACCACGCTGGGCGTGCGCCGCTGCGACACGGGGATGGAGATTGTCCGCGGCGACAACCGCGACAAGAGCGGGATTAACGGTGATTTCCTTTGCGTCAAGGGTCGCTACGCGTTTGATTTTGCACATCATCAGGAACGGATTACCCAGCCGCTGGTCCGCAAGAACGGCAAGCTGAAGCCAGTGACCTGGGAAGAAGCCTTTGAGTTGATCGGGAAACGGTTCAGCGAGATTCGCGACAGCGTTCATGAAGGCGGCGGCAGCGCGATCGGAGTAATCGGGTCGAACCGCACGACCAACGAAGAGAATTATCTTCTTTCGAAATTTGCTCGCGTCGTGCTCAAGACAAATAACGTCGACCATCACCGCACCGCGGACTACCCTGCCCTGGCGGCAGCATTGCACGGCAAGCCCGACAAGACGGCTGCCATGCGCGAGGTGTTGAACGCGCCCGCGATTCTGCTGATTGGCAACGACCCCACCAATCAGCATCCGCTATTGGCTTGGCAGATTCGGACGAATGTGCGTTTGCGGCGCGCGAAGCTTTACATCATCAACTCCGCCCCCATCAAGTTGCGGCGGCAGGCGGCAGGATTTGGACTGGTGCCCGCCGGCACCGAAGCAAAGGCTGTTGCGTTTCTAGGCGGCGACGATTCCCTGCTCGATTCGCTGGTGAGCGATGGCATGACGCGCGACGCCTGGCTCGAGCTGCGCGAGAAAATTCGCGCGGAACAGAACATGGTCATCGCCTTTGGTTCGGAGCTGCGCGGCCACGACATCGAAAAGCTGGTCGGCTACGCCGAGACTTTGACAGGAGCGAAGCTGATCTGCCTGGGCGATTACGCGAATTCCCGCGGCGCTAGCGAAATGGGGCTTTATCCCGATCTTCTGCCCGGATACGAGCCGATCGCGGGCGCGGAGAAGTTCCAGCAGGAATGGGGCACGCTGCCAGCCGAAAAAGGGCTGAACCTGCCGCAGATGGTGGAAGCTGCGAAGGCCGGCAAACTGAAGGCCCTCTACGTGGTCGGCTCCAATCCGGTCGCACGTTTTGGGATCGATCCTTTTGTGCTCTCGAAGAGTTTTGTGGTGGTGCAGGAAATGTTCCTGACCGAGACTGCGATTATCGCCGACGTGGTTTTGCCGGCGGCGAATGCGTACGAGAAAACGGGAACCTACACCAATACCTGTGGCGACCTGCAACTGGTGAAGAAGGCAGGCGAAGTCACCGGCACCAAGCCGGACTTCGAGATGATCGTACGCATCGCCGACGCCATGGGTTTCGACGTGCGCAGTCTGCTGCCGTTTGGGAGCGGGACGCACTCCGACATGGGACAGACCCGCGGCGCGCAATCGGGCGAGGCCGATCGTCATGCGGTGTGGCTCGAAGCCCACAACCTGGAACCCAAGATGACGCCGTTCGATCCGCTGGCGATTTTCGATGAAGTGCAGCGCGTGGTTGCCGGATACGACGTTTCGCGGGTCAACCTGCTGGCGGGCAACGATCAGCATCTGGAGATTGCATCGAGCGGCGGCGGCGCGATTCAGGAAGCGGAGTTGATTGTCCCGGCCAACGACGATTTATTCAGCTCGGGCACGCTGGGAAGATTTTCGAAGACTTTGAATTCGGTTTGCGAAAGCAAGTCCGCGGGCTCGGAAGTCGCGGCGGACTAGCTAGCACAGCAGAGTAAGATCAAAACCACGCGGGCCAGGGCGCCCGCGCCACACGGGAACACGAAAGATACTTCGTTGAGCATAACGGCATTCGTCATTATTTCGATCGTCAAGTCGCTGGTCATGATTGGTGTGCTGATGACGGCGGCGGCCTACAGCGTCTGGCTGGAGCGCAAGGTGTCGGCGCACATACAGAACCGTTGGGGCCCCACGCGAGTCGGACCTTTCGGCTTGCTGCAACCCCTGGCCGACGGCGTCAAGTTCATTTTCAAGGAAGACTTGACCGAGCCCTATGTCTACAAGCCGCTCTACATCGCGGCGCCGATCGTCGCCATGGTGTTTGCCCTGACCTCCATTGCGGTGATCCCGTTTGGCAACTGGGTCACGATCGGTCCCTGGGGCACCTATCTTCAGGTAACCGATATGAACATCGGGCTGCTGGTGATTCTCGGCAGCACGTCGATGGGCGTATATGGCATCGTGCTAGCCGGGTGGTCCTCGAACAGCAAGTACTCGCTGCTTGGCGGACTGCGCTCCAGCGCGCAGATGATCAGCTATGAAGTTTCGCTCGGCCTCTCCCTGGTGGGCGTGCTGATCATGGCTGGCAGCCTCAGCCTGCGCGATATCGTGGATGCGCAGCGGCATCTGCACTGGAACATCTTTCTTCAGCCGGTGGCGTTTGTCGTTTACCTGATTTCGGCCTACGCGGAGACCAACCGCGCTCCGTTCGATCTGCCGGAAGCTGAATCGGAACTGGTGGCCGGATATCACACCGAATACAGCGCGATGAAGTTCGCCATGTTTTTCGTCGCCGAGTACTCCAACATGGTGACGGTGGCTTGTCTGGCGACGCTGATGTTTTTCGGCGGCTGGCTCGGTCCCGTTTTTGGACCGCCACTTCTGCAGGCGATTCTGCCGGTTCTTTGGTTTTGTCTGAAGGTTTTCGCTTTTATGTTCCTCTACGTCTGGGTGCGCTGGACTCTGCCTCGCTTCCGCTATGACCAGCTCATGGCGTTCGGGTGGAAGATCATGCTGCCGCTGGCGATTGCAAACATTCTGATTACGGCGTTGATTGTGGCTTGGAGAGCATAAGACAGTACCCAGTTGCGGTCCTGGATATTCTTGGGTACTGGATACTGAGTACTGGGTACTGACGCAAAAATGTTTCATCTATTTCTATTTCTCTTTTTCGGAGCGATTTGCGTGGCGGGGGCGGTAAACCTGCTGGTGCAGAGCCATCCCATCAACAGCGCGCTGTCGTTGATCGCGGTGATGGCCGCGCTAGCTGTCGAATATCTTCTATTGGGCGCGGAGTTTCTGAATGCCACGCAGATCATCGTCTACGCTGGCGCCATCATGGTGCTGTTCATTATCACCATCATGCTGCTGAACGCAGGCGAAGAAGAGCGCACCAAAGGCAGCCGGGCGGCCGTTCTGATCGGCATTCCGGGTGTGGTGATTGGCTCGCTGCTCGTCGGCTGGACGGTTTTGTTTCACTCCAACACGCGATCGGTTCCCATCGGCGCGTTAAAAGGCGATCCGCACGATATCGCGCAGCTTCTCTTCCACGATTTCCTGCTGCCCTTCGAAATCACATCGGTGCTGATCCTGATCGCCATCATGGGCGCGGTCGTGCTCGCCAGCCGGCCCGAAGCCGTGGCCCGCGGCCCGAGAAAGGACGCCTGATGGTTCCTCTTTCCTACTATCTGGTGCTGAGCGGGATCCTGTTCGTGTGCGGCGTGCTCGGGTTCCTGATCAAGCGCAACATCATCACGATTTTCATGTCGATCGAGTTGATGCTCAATGGCGTGAATCTTTCTTTCGTCGCCTTCGCCGCGCAATGGCACGCGCTCAGCGGACAGGTCTTCGTCTTCTTCGTAATGGTCGTGGCCGCCGCCGAGGCCGCGGTGGGCCTCGCCATCATTATTGCCGTGTATCGCACGCGTGAAACTTTGAATGTAGACCGGGTGAACCTGCTCAAGCTATGACGCGGAATCCTTATCTCTGGCTCGTCCCGATTCTTCCCCTGGCGGGAGCGGCAATCAATGGCTACTTTGGCCGGCGCTCGTCGAAGAAGGCGATTACAACCGTTGCGCTCGTTTTCTGCGGCGCTGCGTTTGCCATGGCGCTGTTTCTTGCTGCGGGATTTTCATCGGCGTCCGCTCCTTATTACTTCGATCTTGCCCATTGGATTCGCTCCGGAAGCTTTCAAGTCGACTTCAGCTTTTATCTCGATCAGCTTTCGCTGGTCATGCTGCTGGTGGTCACCGGCGTTGGCTTCCTGATTCACATCTACTCGGTCGGCTACATGTGGGACGACGACGGCTATTACCGCTTCATGGCCTACCTGAATCTCTTCATGTTCTTCATGCTGACCCTGGTGCTGGCGAAGAATTATCTCGTCATGTTCATTGGCTGGGAGGGCGTGGGCCTGGCGTCGTATCTGCTGATTGGCTACTGGTTCACGAAGGACTCGGCGGCTGCGGCCGGCAAGAAGGCATTCATCGTCAATCGCATTGGCGATTTTGGATTTCTGATTGCGCTGTTTCTGATGATCCAGCATTTCGGCTCGCTCGACTTCACGCACGTCTTTAGCGCGGTGCGGTCGCTGCCAACGGAGACGGCGGGCGCGGGATTGCTCACGGCGGTCGGATTGCTGCTGATGGTTGGCGCGGCAGGTAAGTCGGCGCAGATTCCTCTTTACGTCTGGTTGCCGGATGCCATGGAAGGCCCGACTCCGGTCTCGGCCTTGATCCACGCGGCGACCATGGTGACGGCGGGCGTATATATGGTGGCGCGGTCGTCCGCAATTTTTGAGCGCGCGCCGATGGCAATGATGGTGGTTGCGATCATCGGAACGCTGACCGCGTTGTTTGCCGCGACCATCGGCATTGCCCAGACCGACATCAAGAAAGTGCTGGCTTATTCCACCGTTTCGCAGCTCGGCTACATGTTTATGGCTTGCGGCGTGGGAGCGTTCTCGGCGGGCATCTTCCACCTGATGACGCACGCGTTCTTCAAGGGATTGTTATTCCTTGCGGCAGGTTCGGTGATTCACGGCGTCGGCGGCGAGCAGGACATGCGCAAGATGGGCGGGCTGCGCACCTACATGCCATGGACGTTTGCGACCATGGGCATTGCCACTCTCGCCATCGCAGGCATACCGCCGCTCGCGGGCTTCTGGTCGAAGGACGAGATTCTGTGGCAGGCCTATTCGAGCCCTAACGGAAGTTGGGTCTATTGGCTGCTTGGCGTGATCACCGCGTTCATCACGTCCTTTTATATGTTCCGGCTGATGTACATGACATTCGGCGGTGAGTACCGGGGCGCGTCCGAGGGCGGCCACGATGCGCATGGTCACGATGATCACGCGCACGGACACGGCCACGGAGAGCCGCATGAGAGCCCCTGGGTCATGCTGGGCCCACTCGCCATTCTTGCCGTGCTGTCAGTGGTTGGAGGATTTGTCGGCTACGGAAATCGCTTCGAACATTTCTTGGCTCCGGTGTTTCAGGGAGCTAGCGAAATGGCGCAGGAATCGTCTCCCGAGACCAAAAAGAGCGGGCTTGAGTATTTGCTCATGGTCGTTTCCGTCAGCGTGGCCGGACTCGGATGGCTGCTGGCCTATTTCCTCTACAGCGTTCGCCCGAAGCTGCCCGCGCGCATCGCTGCTGGCCTTGGCCGGCTTTACCAGGCAGTTGCCAACAAGTATTACGTCGACGAACTTTACGCCATTCTCTTCGTCAAGCCGCTGATCGATGGCTCGACAACAATTCTGTGGCATGGCGTTGACCAGGGAGTGATCGATGCCACGGTGAACGGGACGGCTCACGCCGCGCACGAAGTGTCCGACGCAACGCGCCATATGCAGTCGGGCAATTTGCGCTCGTATGCCGGATGGGTGGCGGCTGGAGGAGCGGCGGTGATCGCCTACATGGTCTGGATGGGAGTTACACACTAAATATGGAAAGCTTTAATCCCATCATTCTTTCGCTGGTGACGTTCATACCGGCCGCGGGCGGGCTGCTGATTCTGCTGATTCCACGTCGCGATCGCGACATCAAGCTGTTTGCACTGGTTATTTCCCTGCTCGCGTTTGTGGCCTCGCTGCACCTGCCGGTCCACATGCATCGCGATCACAACCTGTTCAAGTTTGAGATCGACAAGGTCTGGATCACGGCGCCCAACATTCATTACCACATGGGCATTGACGGAATTTCCGTCTGGCTGATCGTGCTGACCACGTTCCTCACGCCGCTGTGCGTGCTGATTTCGTGGACCTCGATTCATGAGCGAGTCAAGGAATTCTTCATCCTGCTGCTGCTCCTGGAAACGGCGCTGATCGGCGTTTTCACCTCGCTCGATTTGTTCCTGTTCTACTTCTTCTGGGAAGCGACGCTGATTCCGATGGCGCTGCTCATCGGCATGTACGGCCACGGACGCAAGGTTTACGCGGCGGTGAAGTATTTTCTGTTCACCATGATCGCCTCGGTATTCATGCTGGCCGCCATTCTTTGGCTGTATGCCAAGACCGGCAGTTTCGATTTCGTCGTCATCCAAAATGCCATCCGCAGCGGAAGCGTGCCCGGATTCGAACACGCCTCGCTTTGGCTGTTCCTCGGCTTCTTCATCGCCTTTGCGGTCAAGGTCCCGATCTTCCCTCTTCACACCTGGCTGCCGGATGCCCACGTGGAGGCGCCAACTGCCGGATCGGTGCTGCTGGCGGGCGTGCTGCTGAAGATGGGCACCTATGGCTTGTTGCGCTTCGATGTTGGCCTCTTTCCCGAACAGGCACACCGCAACGCCTCCTGGATCATGGTGTTGGCTCTGATTGGCATCATCTACGGAGCGCTGGTCTCGCTGGTGCAGCCGAACATGAAAAAGCTGATCGCGTATTCGTCGGTCAGTCACCTTGGCTTTGTCGTTCTCGGCATCTTCAGCTTCACCACCGCCGGACTGAATGGAGCCGTCTTCGTCATGCTGGCGCACGGAGTCGCTACTGGTGGTCTCTTCATGCTGGCGGGCATTCTTTACGAGCGCCGCCACACTTACGAGATTTCCGAGTTCGGTGGATTGGCAACACCCATGCCGAAGTACGCCACGTTCTTTTTGATCACCGTGCTGGCTTCGGTCGGACTGCCTCTGCTGAATGGGTTCATCGGCGAATTTCTGGTGCTGAGCGGAGCCTTCCAGGCGCGGCCGGTTTACGGCATTCTGGCCGCGACCGGCGTGATCTGGAGTGCGTGCTACCTGCTCTGGATGTATCAGCGTGTCTTTTTCGGCAAGGTGAAGCATGAGGTCAATCAGACGCTGCCCGACCTCAACCTGCGCGAAAGGTCGGCGCTTGCGCCGATTGCGGTGGCCGCCGTGGTCATGGGCGTCGCGCCGCTGTTCTGGCTCAGTGCCATTGATCCCGCGGTGCAAGCGGTGCTTGCTCCCGTGACGCAATTGGCCGGCAAGGTGGTGGGCCAATGACGATGCTCATATCCCTGACCACTATGATGGCGTTCGCGCATCCGTTTTCCGCCGTGCTGGCGCAAATACAAAGCTCCATGCCGCCGCCGGCCGTCGACTACATTCGCATACTCCCGGAGTTGGTGCTCTGCGTCTTTGGCATGCTGGTCATGGTCATCGATCCACTGCTCGACCCGGAGAGCAGCCACCAGTCGCTGGGCACGGTTGCCCTGATTGGCGCACTGCTTGCGCTCGGCTCGACGTTTTACATGGCGCAGTATCCCGGAACCGCCTTCTCGAACATGATTCGGGTGGAAGCCTTCAGCGTCTTCTTTCACTTCCTGGTTATTGCGATTGCAGCGGTATCTATCCTCAGTTCTTTTGACTACTTGCGAGTACAGCGCATCCGCGCCGGCGAGTACTACGGGCTGATTTTGTTTGGCACGGTCGGCATGTGCCTGATGTCATCCGCCGTCGAGCTCGTTCTCATCTTTATTGCGCTGGAAATCTCCTCGATCTCGACCTACATTCTGGCCGGGTTCCGGCGGCATGACGCCCGGAGCAGTGAAGCATCGTTGAAGTACTTCCTGCTGGGATCGTTCGCCACGGCGTTCCTGCTCTACGGAGTCGCGCTCATCTTCGGGGCAACCGGTTCCACCAATATTGATGCCATCAATCAGGCGTTGCACTCCAGCGGTGCGCCCGTGCCGGTTCTGGCATATGTCGCCACGGCGCTCATGTTTGTCGGCTTGGGCTTCAAGGTCGCTTCAGCACCTTTTCACGTGTGGACTCCGGACGTCTACGAAGGGGCACCGTCCCCCATCGTCGGCTTAATGTCGACCGGCCCGAAGGCGGCGGCCTTCGCCGTTCTGTTGCGAGTCATGTTCGAAGCGAACGTACCGGGACGCTTCTGGCTGATCTGGGTCTCAGCCGCGCTTTCCATGACGCTGGGAAACCTGGGCGCGCTCATCCAGGACAACATCAAACGCCTGCTCGCGTATTCTTCGATCGCTCACGCCGGCTATCTGTTGGTCGCGTTTGCGGCGCAGCCGGAACTGGGCACGTCCGCCGCCATGTTCTACACCGCCGCCTACGCGGCCATGAATGTGGGAGCGTTTGCCGTGGTCAGCCATCTCGCCGCCGCCCGTGAACGCTACGTCACGCTAGAGGATTACGCGGGCCTCGGCAGGAAGTCCCCGGCGCTGGCCGCAACCCTGACATTTTTCCTGATGTCCTTGATTGGCATTCCGATCACGGGCGGATTTTTTGCCAAGTTTTACGTATTGAACGCCGCGCTGCATTCGAACCTGGTTGGCCTGGCGATTATTCTCGTGCTCAACAGTGCGCTGGGAGCCTATTACTATCTGCGCATTATCGTCATGATGTATATGCGCGAGGCGCGCGCCGAGGTTCCGGTTGCTCCAGTGTCGTTTGCTGCAGCCCTCGCGATTGCGATTTGCGTGGCCGCCACGCTTTTCCTTGGACTGATGCCAGGTCGTGTACTTGATTATGCAGCCCTGTCCGGCCAGCAACTGTCGCATGAAAGAGTCGCCTCGACGGCGCCACCAACTGTGGTCGCGGCAGCACCGTAGGGTGAATTTCGTTTTCAGGCGATTTCGGGACGCTAGTAGCGCGGCTCACGGCATCCCTCAAATCTGGCGTCCGGTTTGGCTTCTGGCTGTTGCCGCGAATGTGAATCCGGAAAAAAATAGCTTCCCGCGGCGATTGACAATCGCCGTCCGAGTCGGCATTATTAGCTACGCAAGTTTTCCCCGAGATCGATTGCTTGGGGGCCGGAGGGTGTATGGTTCAGTTTCTGCGCAATGTTTTGGCGGACGAACAAGGACAGGATATCGCTGAATACGCGGTCATGCTCGCTGTGATCCTGGTATTGGTAATTGGCACCGTGCGTTTGATCGGAAGCAACGCCAACAATGCGTTTTCCAGCGTCGCCAGCACGCTGCAGTAATCCCGGTTTCCGAGAATTTAAAAGTACGTTGGTATTGCCGAGGCTGTGGTACACATTCTTCTATGACTCGATTTAGCACCTTCAACCTGTTTAGCCGCTATCGATTTCCATTCGCGGCGGAGGTGCAGGATCGGAGCCAGTCAGAAAAGTAAGTAAGAACAGCTCAAGAATCCCGCCCAAGCCGCGATAGAATCGCGGCTTTTGTTTTTTTGGCGGCTAATCGAAAGGTCATCGCCATGATTGTGAATATGTCGGACAGCGCCACCGAACAACAAATCGAACACATCATTCAACGCATCCGCGAAGCCGGATTCCAGCCTCACGTCACGCGCGGCACCGAACGCACCATCGTTGCGGCCGTCGGCAGCGGGGGACGCCGCCATGAAATCGAGGCGCTTTCAGTCGCCCCCGGAGTGGATAACGTAGTCGCCATCGCCCAGCCCTTCAAACTCGTCAGCCTCCAGACCCGGCCGGAGCGGTCGATAGTGGACGTTGCTGGCGTAAAGATCGGCGGTCCCGAAGTGGTCGTGATTGCTGGTCCCTGCTCGGTGGAGTCTCGCGAGCAACTCCTGGAGACGGCGCAGGGAGTGAAGCGCGCCGGCGCTGCCATGCTGCGTGGCGGCGCCTATAAGCCGCGCACCTCACCGTACGAGTTCCAGGGCCTGGGAATAGAAGCGCTGAAGATTCTGCGCGAAGCCCGCGAGCTCACGGGACTGCCGGTGGTGACCGAGGTGATGAGTACGGAAGACGTGGACCTGATCTGCGAGTACGCCGATATGCTCCAGGTGGGGGCGCGCAATATGCAGAACTTCGCGCTGCTGCGGCGGCTCGCGACCGCAAAGAAGCCCATACTGCTCAAGCGTGGACCATCGGCCTCGGTGAAAGAGTGGTTGTTGGCGGCAGAATACCTCCTTTCTGGAGGCAACGATCAGGTTGCCCTATGCGAGCGTGGAATCAAGACGTTCGAAACCGGCATGCGCAACACCTTTGACTTGGCTGCGATCGCGCTCGCCAAGGAGCTTTCGCACCTGCCGGTAGTGGCCGATCCATCGCATGGCACCGGCAAGCAGAGCCTCATTGGGCCGGTCTCGCGGGCTGCGATTGCGGTGGGAGCCGACGCCATCATCGTCGAGGTGCATCCCTGCCCGGAACGCGCTCTCTCCGACGGACCCCAGTCCCTCGACCTCGCTCAGTTTGAACGCGTGATGCGAGGACTGGGTGATCCTCTACGTCCCGTGCTTCGTCCGCTGACCGGGCGATGAGTTAACCTGTGGAGCGACGGGCGTCCGGTCGGGCGCAAGCTGTCGGATGCCCGGCGCTTCCATAAGACTCCAATGTCGGGAGTCACTCCGCAGTCGGGCCACTTTGGCCCAAACCTGCTTCCCGGATGGCCCAGCCTTTGTTTTAAGCGAGTTACGGGTTCCACTGCGTCGTCCAACCCAGCCGTTGCGCCAAGTTGTCCCTTCCTGATCCTCCCCAATCTATCACCAAGTAATTGTAAATAAGACACTTATGCAATTGTGATTGGTCTCGCGATTGCCTAGTAAAGACCAGGCACGAGGGTCGTGCTGTACACCACTTCCCTCCAGAAAGGCCGCCAACGTTTATGACATACAACCATAAATTACAGACCGCAACCGGACGCGAACGCCGTTTGCTCCATCCCATAGCGCTCAGTGCCGCTTGGGGACGCGCCCTCGGACTGGCATTCCTGCTGTTTTCAGCAGTACCGTTTTACGCCAGGACCACGCCCGTACCGACTAAGCTTTCCACGGATGTCCAGCAGCGCGCGGACGCAGACGGTATGGTGACCGTCATCGTTCAACATCGCCAGATGCCCTCGGACGGGCATTTGAAAGCCATCCAGGGCCGTGGCGCGACGATCAAGTCGAAATTCCACGCGATCCGTGGGGTGGTGATGCGCGTGCCCGTCGGCATGCTGGCGGAATTGGCCAAAGATCCCAACGTAACCTACATCACGCCCGACCGCGAGCAGAAGATGACGGCGAGTCCGACGACCGAAGAGTTCGCGACCGCAGTCGAGGCCGATGTTGCGGCTTCGACTTATGCCTTCGATGGTACCGGCATCGGCGTGGCCGTTATCGATAGTGGCATTGCAGCTCATGCCGACCTTGGCAACGGCAGCAAGAGCCGCGTGGTCTACAGCCAGAGCTTTGTGGCTGGCGACACCACAACTTCCGACAAGTTCGGACACGGCACGCACGTGGCCGGCTTGATTGGTGGTTCGGGCGCCAGTTCCGGCAGTGGCAATGGCTATGCTGCCACGTATGCCGGCATGGCTCCCAATGTCAACATCATCAACTTGCGTGTGCTCGACCAGAACGGATCCGGCACCGACAGCCAGGTGATCGCGGCTATTCAGCAGGCGATCGCGCTGCAAAGCACCTACAACATCCGCGTAATCAACATGTCACTCGGACGTCCGGTATACGAGAGCTACACGCTCGATCCCGTGGACCAGGCCGTGGAAGCCGCCTGGCAGGCCGGCATCGTGGTGGTTTGCGCCGCCGGTAACAACGGCCGCTTTGCTCCTACGAACGGCTTCGGTACCATCGGCGTTCCGGCAAACGATCCCGCTGTCATCACGGTGGGAGCGACCATGACGGAACTGACCCCGACGCGGGTCGACGACAAGATTGCCAGCTACAGTTCCAAGGGGCCAACCACGCTCGATCACATCGTGAAACCGGACCTGGTTGCGCCTGGCAACGCGCAAGTCTCCTTGCTGGCTAAAGGCAGCACGCTTGATACTCTTTATCCGCAGTATGAGGTTGCCCCCACCAACGGAAACGCGTCCAAGTACTTCGTATTGAGCGGGACCAGCATGGCGACACCGATCGTGAGCGGCGCCGTGGCCCTGCTGTTACAGCAGAACCCCTCGCTGACTCCCGATCAAGTGAAAGCGCGCTTGATGAAGACAGCGTGGAAAGGCGTCGGGGAATTCACATCCTCACACGACAGGCTGGGAAACCTCTACAACAACGAGTATGACCTCTTCACCTACGGAGCGGGATATCTGGATATCGACGCCGCTCTGGGCAACACGGACCTGGCGACGGGAGTGGCGCTTTCCCAGACCGCAGTCATTAATACGAACGGTTCGGTCACGGTTGAGAATACTACCCCTGACTCACTTTTCAGCGGCAGCAGCGTGGTTTGGGGTGCTAATTCGGTGGTCTGGGGAGATTCAGTGGTTTGGGGGCCTGGCGTGCTTTCTGCCAATTCGGTAGTGTGGGGCGCCAACAGCGTAGTCTGGGGAGCGGCCTCCGAAACCGGTTACAGTGTAGTTTGGGGTTCAACTTCCAACGTAGCCAGCGCAACCACGGCACTTAGCGATGGCGACCCGGGAGACAACTAGACAACCGACTGTAACCATATTCGGAGACTAACCATGACCAACACATTGCCAACTAAAGCGAAAGTCATGATCGGAATGGTGGCCGTTGCGAGTCTGTGCGCCCTGGCAATCGGCGCCGTGCGCTGGCAATCGCAAGCCTGGCCGCAGTTGCTGCTCCTGTCCGTGGCAGCCGCAGTGAGCTCGCGCCTCAAGGTGAAACTGCCTGGGATCACGAGCTCGATGTCGGGAAATCTGCCCGTCATTCTTCTGGGAGTCACGCAACTGGGGTTGTTCGCCAGCCTGCTGGTTGCTGTCACGGCGGCGATCGCGCAATCCTATTCCGGCGGAAATAAAACGAAACCAGTCCAGTTTGTATTCAACGCATGCACGCTGCTGAATGCGACCGGACTGGCTTACCTGGCCTACCATAGCCACATCTTTGCAGCTCACACGGCAGCCCATACCATGTCTCTGGTACTGGCCGCCTTCACCTACTTCCTGGCGAACACGGCACCAGTAGCCAGCATCATCGGATTGACCGAAGGCGCCAATCCTTTTGCCCTCTGGCACAAGGTTTTTCTGTGGTCGTTCCCGAACTACGTAATCGGTGCGGGATTGACCGCGATCGCCTCCGCCTTCAGCACCGTGAGCGGGCTAGCAACAATGGCAGCTTTGATCGCCGTGCTATTCGCCGTCTATCAGTCCTACAAGATGTACGTACGCCGAGACGAAAAGCCTCAGCCACGATCAATGAGCGTGGCTGCCGGCCGTTAATCCGCGAAGCGTCATTTCAGCGCGCAGCCCACGGGCTGCGCGCTTTTTTGT
>CAVZUP010000130.1:0-5191 GCA_963778255.1 uncultured Acidobacteriaceae bacterium | reverse complement strand
CGGCTTCCGACAGCAAATGCAAATCGTGCGCAAGCAACAGGTGATATTCAAGTTCTGCAGCCGAACCGCGCGATGTGCAGAACACGCGTCAATTCTCCATCAAACTTGCGTCCGGTGCCCTCCGCGATATTCGCGCCAATAGAGGACGCGGCGCGGCGCATCTGAGAGGTTATCCCGAACAGCTCCTCTTTAGGAAATGGTCGCGTCGCTTTATACACATCGATCGTCAAGGAATGGGCCTTCGACCAGACGCGCAGATCTTTGAAATCTTTCACACGAAACCTCCATCCTCAACGGCTGGCTTGCTCGTAGCTCGCGGCTCGTAGCTCGGAGCGCTTTAGAAGCTCTTAACAAAATTCTTCCCCGGCAACTGCCGTATCTGCCCATTCAGCTCCAGTTCGAAGAGCGCGGCGAAGATTTCCGAGGAGGACATTTCGGCTTCCAGCAATTCGACCAGTTCGTCGATGTGCGTGGATTCATCGGCCTTGAGCAACCGGAGGATCTTTTTTTCGTGGGGCGACCTGACCTCGTCCGGAAATAGAGATGCGGTTTCCGGCTCGGGAGATTCATTCTGCATGGAACTCAGGGCAGCTTGCACATCCGCCGGCAGCTCTTCCCACACGTCTTCCCAGGTGGCAACGAGCTTCGCTCCCTGCTTGATCAACGTGTTCGGACCCCATGATCCTTTGTTGGTCACGTTGCCGGGTACGGCATACACGTCGCGGTTTTGTTCGAGCGCGAGGCGCGAGGTGATGCGCGTGCCGCTGTATTCCGCGGCCTCCACCACCAGCACACCCGCGGACATGCCGCTGATGATGCGGTTGCGAATGGGAAAATTTTGCGGGACCGGAGAAGTTCCGACCGGGAACTCAGTGATCAGCGCGCCACCGAGGGCAACGATCTGTTCCGTGAGCCGCGTGTTTTCCTTGGGATACATGACGTCGATTCCGGTGCCGAGCACCGCCACGGTTTTCCCCTTGGCAGCGACGGCGCCGCGATGCGATGCGGTATCGATGCCGCGCGCTAGTCCGCTGATGATCACCAGCCCGCGAGTGGCCAGGTCAGTGGAGAGGCGTTCCGCCATGCCGCTGCCGTAGGGCGTCGGATGACGCGTTCCGACCATCGCGATGCCGGGCAGGGAAAGCACTTCGACACTCCCTTTCACGAACAGAACCACGGGCGGGTCATAAATTTCTTTCAGCCGCGACGGGTACTCGGGATCGCTGAGCGAAATGATCCTGGCGCGTGCCTCGACCGCCTTCGCGCATTCCATCTGTGCGAGTTCAAGCGACTTCCCCGTGGCGATCGATTGCGCGGAAACGGCGGGTATCCCGGAGGCTTCGAGTTCGGTCAGGCTGGCCTCGAAGACGCGCTCAGCCGTACCATAGTGCTCGATCAGCTTCCGGATGCGGGTGGGGCCAAGTCCCTGCGTCAGGGCCAATGCGAGCCAGAAGGTGGCCAGTTGAGAATGAGAAGTGGGGGCAGCCGCAGTGGCTGCCTCGGCGATACTAATGTCGCTGTTCTTGGACATATCGCGCGACCCTAGCCTTGCCCGGATGGCGCTGTCAAGGATGGCGCGCACATCACTTTTGGTAGAATTCGTAAAGTGATGAGCCGGTTAAAGATCTCGGCGATTTCCTATCTGAACACCGCGCCTCTTATGTGGGATTTTGAACATGCAGCAGGGGCTGCCACCCCAGTTGCAAACCCGGCCGCGGAGTACGACATTTCCTACACCATCCCCTCGGCCTGCGCCGAGGCCTTGCGTGCGGGGACGGCCGATATCGGCATCATTCCGGCGGCGGCTTATACGACCGTTCCCGATCTCGTCATCCTTCCCGACATCGCAATTGCTGCGCGCCGCGCCGTGCGTTCGATTCTGCTGGTCGGCAAACAACCGGTCGATTCCATGTCGAAGGAGCAATGGTTATCGCAGGTGCGCACCGTCGCGCTCGATACTTCCTCGATGACGTCGGTGGCGCTCACCAAAATTCTGTTCGCCAAATGGCTGGGCGGAGCGCGCGACTATAAAGCAATGGCTCCCCATCTCGATCAGATGCTAGGCATGTGCGATGCCGCCCTGCTCATTGGAGATCCGGCACTGCAGGTCGACCGCACGCGTTACTTCACGCTCGACCTGGCCGAAGAGTGGCAGGCGCGCACGGGAAAGTCGTTCGTCTTCGCCTTCTGGGCGGTCCGCAAACAGGCGCTCGATGGACGCAATGCAGCGGCGATTGCCCAGACCTTCAAGCAGTCGCGCGATCACGGACTGGCACCGAAGAATCTTGAAGTCATCGCGCAGGAGTGGGCTCCACGCCTAGGCCTGACACTTGAATCGGTTCGCATCTACCTGACACAGAACATCCACTACTATCTCGACCCGCCGTGCCTGGAGGGCCTTGCGCTCTACTACCGCCTGGGGGCCGAGGTCGGGGCGCTGCCGCAGGCGCCGGAATTGCGATTTGTTTAGAACGTCGGCATACAGCCTGAAGTTCTCAATGAGTGCTTAACAGGGCGCAGTGACGTGCATGCCGTTAAAGCCCGGTCAGACTATTTGGCCGAGGCAAAAGAAATTCCCTCCTAGTGAATGCTCTTTCATCTCAACTCCATCAACTTAAAAGCACCCAATGAATTAGCCGTGTCGACAGCTCCACTTAGCAGCCATCTGTCTTCGGTTTCGCCGGCCTCCCTGGACCCCAAAATGCAGCTATGACTTACGCCCACCCCGAGGCGATGGGATCAGCAGCAAGGTTCCAGGGCCGCGTTTTTCGCGGCGTCCAGCGTCGCCAGCAAGCATTTTGGAACACACAGAGGCCGCCATTTGAAATCTTTACCGATCGCGATTGTCCTTCTCCTTATGACCCCGATCAATGGGCAGGCACAAGCAGCTTTCGCTGGGCGCGGTGAACTCCCAAACGCTCCGTCCACAAGCTTCTGGACCAAAGCGAATACCACGCTGCTCGCGCTGGATACCGCTGCCAAAGGCGCTGACTTCTACTACACCATGCGAGGCATGGACCATCCCGGCTTGGCGCTTGAAGCCGACCCTATTGCTCGTCCCTTCGTCTCCCATGGCAACGCATTGGCGGTTGGATATTTCGGCGGGTTACTAGTCATTGATGCCGCTGCGTCCTACGAACTACACAAGCACCACCATGACCGGCTGTCAAAGGCCGTCTTGATCTTCGGGATTGTGAATAACGGGTATGGTGCGCAATATGATGGTCGCCAATACTAGGACAATCCGCCCCGTCAGCCTCAGCGCCTCGCCTTGGCTTGTGGTTGTTCGCGGTAGCTAGCGAGAAATCGCAATTACGCTCATTGACCTGTTCCTGGCTATTCATTTTCAATGACTTGAGAGCGACGCGACGCCGCAACCCCATTCCTTGCGTCTTTTCTCCCCCCTCACCCGTAAGTATCAGTAGTATGAACGCGGCTGCCTGTTATTTTGAGAACTCGATGGCGCAAGAGAGCACTGAGATCGCTCGTGGACTTCGACGCCGTGATCCCGACCTGCTCGACCGGCTGATCGAACAGTATCAGCATCGTTTGCTCCGCTATCTTTTGTATTTGACCGGACGCCGCGAATTGGCCGAAGACCTATTTCAGGAAACCTGGATCCGCGTGCTCGAACGCGGACACCAGTTCAACGACAAGTACACGTTCAGCACGTGGCTCTTTGCGGTGGCGCGCAATCTGGCCATCGACTACATGCGCCGCAAGCAGCCAGCCAGCCTCGACGGCTTGTTGAACGACGGCGAAACCGCCTTCGATGTGCCTGCCACCGGACAGGCCTCCGCTTTCGATAGGACGTTGCAGCGCGAACAAAACGAACACATCGCGGCGGGCATGGAACATCTCCCCGCGGAATATCGCGAAGCGCTGGTGCTTCGTTTTCAGGAAGGTATGTCTCTTGAAGAGATCGCCAGCGTTGCCCGGGTTCCACTGGGCACGGTGAAATCAAGGATCTACCGTGGCCTGAACGCACTCGAACCGTGGTTGAAAGGAGCTCCGCTGTGAGCACGCCTATAAAGAACGACGCGCATGAACGGGCGCGCAAGCTGATTGCGTTGGCCGGTCCCGAGGGGCTTTCCGGTGCAGATCGGACGTGGCTGGCCGCGCACGTAGAAGCATGTGACTCATGCCGCGTCTTCGCTGAGAACGCGCGGGAAACGATTCATGCCTTGCGCGCAATCCCCGTCGCCGCGGAGCGAAGCCTGGTTGCGACGACACAAATGATGGTTCGCCGCCGCGCCGTGGAATTGCAGCGCCAGCGAGAACGCCTATGGCTGGTCTCGGTCTGTTGTGCAGCTGTGACCGTCTGTGCGGTGGTCAGTGCGGTGGTTTTGTGGCGTGGTTTCGAATGGTTAGGCGCGCGGGCAGGGCTGGTTCCACTCATCTGGCAAACAGGTTTTGTCGTCTTTTGCGTGACTCCATCCCTGGTGGCGGGATTGCTCTTGCTGCTGCGAGGCACACACCTGGCGGATCACACGGGATCGTACGAGGGTTGAGGATCGATTGAGTGATCGATCGACTGATTGATCGGTTCAGGACTTTGCTGGGCAAGAGTTAGGAGAGCTGATATGACGAACGGAAAGCAAACTTCCACGCGATTTACGGACGAGATCCGCATCATTTCACCGTGGGCATTCTCCATCGCGGCGCTGATGGTCCTCGTGGGAATCGTGGTGGGACTGGTGGCCGGAATCAAAGAAACCAATCCAGCCGACGTTGCCGTGCGGAGCGTGCTGGGAATGGTTCTGGGAGCAGTCGTCGGCGCGTTGGTCGGTTGCTACATCATGCTGATCGGTTACATCAACCGGGACGCGGGGCGGCGCGGCATGAGCCGCTTGCTTTGGACGCTCATTGCGATCTTCGTCCCCAACGGGCTCGGGATCGTCCTCTACTTCGTCTTGCGCAAGCCGCGCATGGCGCACTGTCCGCAATGCGATGCCGTGGTCGAGCCGGGCTTCAGTTTCTGTCCCCATTGCCGCAACCGCCTGCAGCCGGTATGCCCAAACTGCCAGCACAGCGTAAGTTCCGCTGACAAGTTCTGCCCTTATTGCGGAGGGGCCATGGAGCTGTCGGTTGGTTCGCCTTCCGCTTCAGCGCCGGGTCAAGTCTGACAGCAGGGTTCACGAGCTACCCGGTAGCCGCGTGATTGCCGAAAAAACAGATGATTTTGAAAATT
>CAVZUP010000129.1:0-27498 GCA_963778255.1 uncultured Acidobacteriaceae bacterium | reverse complement strand
GAACGAATAGATTATAACATAATGCTCAGATTGCTGCTTAAAAAGTATAACATGCGAAAGCCGTCGCTCGGTTGGACGGGGAAAGGGGCGTGGGCGAGACTCCCACGCTACAGCCGACGAGACGCCGGCGCTACGGGCTGGGGCGCTGCTGTAAACTGGTGCTCAGAGGGGAGAACTATGGGGCGTTTGGGGTTATTGGTCTTAATCTGCGGCCTGATTTCGGCGGCGCAGAATGCTCCGACTACGCAAAACGCTGCACCGGCTAAGACGGCGCCAACGACCAGCGCGGCCGCGAAGACCGCTAAGGCTGAGCCGGTCGCCGCTAAGGCGTCCGAAGGCATCACCCGCGAGCAGGCTGACGCGATCCTCAACGAACTCAGGGCCATTCACCAATTGCTGGTGGCGCAGGGACCGAGAACGCCTGCCGCGCCCGCGTCCACGTCATCTAATCCACCTAATATCGTTTCCCCTCCGACCATTGCTCCGGTTCCGATGATGGCACCCACTCCCGTGACCACGGATAAGGTTCACCTGAAGGTGGCTGCGGACTGGCATTGGATGGGGCGCGATGATGCTCCCGTCACCATCGTGGAGTTCACCGACTATCAATGTCCGTTTTGCCGCAAATACCACACCGAGACGTTCGCGCAGCTGAAAAAGAATTACATCGACACGGGCAAGGTTCGTTTTGTGAGCCGCGATCTGCCGCTTGATTTCCATCCCAACGCGCAAAGAGCAGCCGAAGCGGCCTGGTGCGCGGGCGAGCAGAACAAATACTGGGAGCTGCGCGACACCATGATCACCAACTCCGGCAACCTGAGCAAAGAGGCGATTGCCAGGTACGCGCAGACGAATGCTCTGGATGTGGCGAAATTTCAGGCTTGCGCTGACGCGGAGAAATATAAGGCCGAAATCCAGCAGGGAGTCGCCGATGCGGGCGCGGTCGGGATTACGGCTACTCCTAGCTTTGTGATTGGCAAGCCGGCGGGCGATGGCATCGACGGCGACCGCGTGGTGGGAGCGCTTCCCGAGTCAGTGTTCGAGAATGAGATTCAGAAGTTTGCTACGGCGAAGTAGCTGGCGCGGACACTTGGCCTTCTGAGCGACGCGACGGACCTGTTTGTTGCTAGTGCACAGGACAGCAGGTCCTTCGCTTCGCTCAGGATGACAACCAAACCTAGGATGACAAGGGAATCTAGGCCACGGCTGCTTTAGGACTTCGCAGGCGGCGATATAAGCGCATATAGTCGTCGACCATGCGGCGGGCGGTGAAGCGCTCGCGGGCCCGGTTGTAGGCTCGCGTTCCGTAGAGGCGGGCTTGCTCGCGGTCTGCGTCGAGCTGGGCTAGAACTCCGCTTAGGCTTTCGGCGTTGTTGCGTTCGAAGTACAGGGCCGCATCTCCCCAGAGCTCGCGGTATACCTCGGTGTCATTGGCTACCAGGGCGCAGCGGGAGAATGCCGCTTCAACCGAGGCAAGTCCGGTGGGCTCGTATTGCGACGTGGCGGCGAAGATCGTCGACTTGCTGTAGAGCGAGCGCAGTTGCGATTCGGTCTGCGCTCCTTTCACCGAAATTTCGTGTTCCGCGGTGGAGACGCGCACGTCGGCGCGGATGGGGACGGGGGGCGTCGGAATCGGGTTGTCGGCGCCGACGATGCAGACGGGCAAGCCCTGCTTGTGGTGGGTGAGCAAGGCTACCTGTTTGCCGGTGTCCCAGAGGCGGCCGATGGCGAGCACGGAATCTTCCTTGGTGACAAAGGGATTGAAGTAGATGGGATTGCGTCCCGGGGGAACGATGTAGCCCTCGAAATCTCCGCCGTAGGCGCGGCGGAGCATTTCACCCATCCAGCGCGAAGTGGTGACGACAGCTTCGGCGCGCTTCAGGCCGGCGACGATGGTCTCGCGATACCACTTGGTCCAGGCGGAAGGGGCGGGTTGCTGGCCGTGGATGCTCATCCACCAGGTCATCACGTCGCCGTGCGCCGCCACCAGGCGTGGGGTTGGCACGGGCAGCGCTCCAAAACTCAGCTGATTCAGATGCAGAAAATCGGGACGCGCGTCGCGCACGATGGCGCACAGGTAATCCTGGGCGGCGTAGAAATCCTGCTCGCCTTCGTGCATCCAGTCAAGACGAAAGGCGGTGGGATGGTATTCGAGGCCGTGCAGGCCGTCCATCCAGGCGGTCTGGTGAGGGAGGGGGATTTCTCCGAAGCTGACGAGCGTCACCTGCGCGCCATGGGTTACCAGGCCGGAAACCAGCTCGCGCGCGTAGGTCCACACTCCGCTAAACGTGTCCGCCGTTACCAGTACGCGCACAGAACCCTCGCGAGATCGAGGGTTGGAAGCTACCCTCGGGCCAGTTGCCCTACAGTCTAGGGCGAGATACGCGGCTAGGGAAGCGTTTTTTTGAGTTCTTTTGCGGGCTGAGGCTGGGTGGTTCGGCAAGAGCTGATTCGACGATTGCCGTCTATTCATTCATGAGGTATTAACTAATAAACAAATGTCTAATCGGACCTTTGAAATCATAGAGGTGAATAAGTAGCCTGGCAGATCGATGACTTCAAAAGACGTAGGGGTCCTTCGACTCCGCAGGGACTTCACCTTGTGAAGTCCCCGCTTCGCTCAGGATGACGAACTGGATTGAGTGGCTTGGTGCCGTAGCACCTGCTTCGTTATGTGGAGTCTGCCCATTGCGTAATTTCGCGCCGATCCGCTTGATGATTGGCGACATGATCGGTCATTGTCGTTGTCATCGGCACCAGCCTGGGCGGGGCCAGGATGCGCATGGTCCAGAGGAGATCGTCGAGCGAGGTACCGTGGCCGAAGTGGGCATCCACGAAGGCCAGCTCGGTGGGCGGCAGTTCCGTGCGGCCGGAGATCAGGACCACGGGAACATCCGGGACCAGGAACTTGATTTCCTGGGCGAGTTTCGATCCTGACATTGAAGGCATTTCGTAGTCGAGGAGCGCCAGGTCGAAATAGGTGCGCTTGCACAGGGCGAGCGCTTCGAGGGGATCGGTCTTCGCGATCACGCGAAAGCCGCATTCTTCCAGAACACTGCTTAGCAATCGGCTGGATTTGGGGTTGTCGTCTACATAAAACACCGTCGTTCGGTTCTCCATCACAAACCTCCGTTCCTTACCTGAAGAACGTTGTCCACACGCCGCGCTTGCGAATCGTTTGGGTAGAGATTTGTAAACTGGAGTGGATGGGTAGTGTCGCAGTTCGGAGGGTGGCGCGGTCTCGCTTACTGCGCGCGCATGCGTCCGGCGGCTTCGGCCAGGATTTCCTGCGGGACTTCCCGCAGGGTTACGTGAAATTCGAACATTGGAGTGTCCGCGCCGCGGCCCCAGCGGGCTACTTCCCAATGCGCGCGAATGAACTTGATCTCGGGGCGCTCGGTCAGATTGAGCAGAAGCGGGATTTCTTCGCGATAGAACTTCTGCGGAAACGCCGCGATGGGCTTGGCATCCCAGGCTGCGCCATCGGCCGATCCGAAGAGGCTAACGTCCAGCGATTCCTGCTCGATGATATTGGTGATGGCCAGGGTCAGCAGGAAGATGCGACCCTCGGCGCGGCTCACATCGAGCGCGGGACCGTCTCCTTTGGCGTTGACCACGGTGTTTTCGGCGACTAGAAAGGCTTGCATCATAACGCGGAGATTCTAGCAGAGACACGACGCTGCAGGCTGTAACCGGAGGACCAGGTGGAGGGCTTCTTTCACTTTTCTTGCGGCGCGGGCGAGACGCCCACGCTACAGCCGGCGAGACGCCGGCGCTACGGTCCGGTTACTTCGCATATCATCAAGAGACGGGAAGAGGTAATCGTTTCACTTGCAGAAAATCGACAAAGCGACGGTTGCGACCATGCTGGCCGGCATGTGTACGTTTCTCAACGTCTACAGCACCCAGCCGTTGCTGCCGCTGTTGCGGCAGATTTTTCATACCTCTGAGTTGGAAGTCAGCCTCACCGTGAGCGCGACGATTCTTGCCACGGCGCTCACCGCACCGTTCATCGGCATGATCGCCGAGCGGCGCGGACGCAAGAAAGTGATCGTGCCTTCGCTGTTTCTGCTGGCCGTTCCTACCGCGCTGGCGGCGACTTCCACCAGCCTTCATGCGCTCATCTTCTGGCGGTTTGCGCAGGGACTTTTCGTGCCGGGTGTGATCGCGGTCATGCTCGCTTACGTGAATGAGGAATGGGCCGGACGCGGCGTGGGGCGCGCCATGTCATCGTATGTGACGGGGACGGTGATTGGCGGATTCCTGGGGCGCTTTCTTTCGGGCGTGATCGCGGCGCATTGGCATTGGCGCGCCACTTTTCTGGTGCTGGCCGTCCTGGACTTGATTCTCGCTTTTATGGTCCGCGCGTGGCTGCCGCTGGCTAAGAACTTTGTGCGCGCCGAACATTTGCAACAGGTGCTAGGCCATGCCCGGGAACATCTGCGGAATCCGCGGCTGCTGGCCAACTTCGGCATGGGTGCGACCGTCTTATTCGCGCTGGTGGGATGCTTTACCTATGCGAATTTTTATCTTGCCGCCGCGCCTTTTCGTTTGAACTCGGCACAACTGGGCAGCATCTTTTTTGTTTATCTGCTGGGAGTGGTGATCACGCCACAGTCGGGCCGTTTCCTCGACCACTTCGGCTTTCGCCACACCACGCTGGTGTATTGCGCCATGATGATCGCGGGGCTGCTGCTTACGCTGGTTCGATCGCTGCCGATGGTGATTGTTGGCCTCGCCATTTTTTCATCGGGAGTCTTTATCGCGCAGGCCGCGGCCACGGTGGAAACGGGAGCGATCGCGGGGCGGGCGAGATCGTCCGCTGCCGGACTTTATGTGACGTTCTACTACCTGGGCGGAAGCGTGGGGGCAACGCTGACCGACTGGTTCTGGCGTTGGCGAGGGTGGCCGGGCTGCGTCTTGTTGCTCGGAATTGTTTCGTTGCTCAGTTTGTGGCTGGCTCGGATTAGCAGCCGTCCGCTAGATCAGCTGGACTCGGCAGAGATTGAGTTGGTGGGGGATTGAACGCTATCTGGTAAGAGCAATTCCAGGGTCAACCGTTAGAACAAACAACCCAAGGTCAAACCCAAGGTCAAACCCAAGGTCAAACCCAAGATCAAAGGCGGCGGACAAGAGTGTCCGCCCTACATGAGCGCGTCGAGGAACTGGCGCAGGATTGGTCCTACGGCTTGGGGCTGCTCCCATGGGGCGTAGTGGCCGGCTTTGGAGATCACTTTTAGCTGGCTGCCCGAGATGTTTTGGCGCATCAGTTCGCCGTCGGCTGGAGTGGAGAGGATATCTTCTTCTCCGATCACGATAAGCGTGGGGACGTTGATGGTCTTCAGGTCGGCGACCGAGTCGGGGCGCTCGGCCATGCCTTGCTGCACCTGGCTGATATCCTCGGCGGACATTTTGCGCATCATGGCTCGGGCTCCGGCGACCAGATCGGGGCGCGTGGTTAGCGTGGTTCGGCCCATCAGCTTGGGAATCATGGCTTCGAGGAACGGCTCGGTTCCCTGCTCCAGGACCGTGGCGGCGGCCTGGAGGCGATTGGCACGGGCTTCGGCGGTATCGGGCTGCGGACGCGAGTCGCAGATCACCAGCGAAGTCATGCGCGGGCGGAAGCGGCGCCAGAATTCGAAAAGTATGTATCCGCCGATGGAACAGCCGATGAACGCGGCTTTGCCGATGGCGGCGGCATCGAGCACGCGGGCAATGTCATCGGCGTGCTTTTGCATGAGGGCCGGGCCTTCGCCAGCGCCTGAATCGCCGTGGCCGCGCAGGTCGGGGAGAATCAGGCGGTAGCGCGATTCCAGCGCCGCTGTTATCGGATGCCAGAATTCGTGATCGCTGGGAAAGGGATGGAGAAGAACGACGGGCGGGCCATCTCCGCGAATTTCGTAGACGATCTCGGCGTCGTTGCTGTGCAGGCGTTCCATGGGGGAAATTAGAACACAATTTTCTTTTTCACCACGGAGACACGGAGGCACGGAGAAAACCTACTGCTGGGAAAACCTTTCCTTCTGGTTGGCGGCTGCTGGCCGCGCGAGGACATCCGGTGCTCCATCGAACCGAGACGGGATTAGCCGGCCACCGTCTGTTGCGACCTGGCGGCGGGCAAGAGGAGCGGTTCTTCGGGAATGATGATCCACGCCAGGACGTAGGCGACGACGCCCGGGAAGATTCCGCAGGCCAGGGTGACGAAGAACCAGAGAATCCGCACTAGCGATACGTCGAGCTCGAGGTAGTGGGCAAGGCCGGCGCAGACGCCTCCGATTTTTCGGTCGGCGCGCGAGCGCATCAGCTTCTTCGGCGTGGGTGGAATCCCGACCACGTTGCCGCAATGGGAGCAGTAACGGCCGTCTTCAGCCAGGGTTTTGCCGCAAGCGTTGCAGTACATAGGTGCGTCTCCTAGCTTAGGATACGACGATTGTGGGGAAAAGGTTCCAAAGAGAGACCGATTGAGACATTGAATCATTGAGTGATTGAGTCATTGAATCATTGCCCTCAATGTCCCAATCACTCAATGATTCAATGGTTTCTTTACTCCCGATACGCGTCTTTTATTCTCTTCCTTGCTTTGTCGGCTTCGGCGTTGCCGGCATTTACGGCTACTACGGCTTCGTATTTTTTTACCGCCAGGGTACGCTGCTGGAGTTGGTCGTACATTTCGCCGGCTCCCAGATTCGCCTTTTGCAGCAGTTCCGGATCGGCGCCCGCGACCTCACTCACCTGCTCGTACGCCGTGGCTGCGGGCTGATATTTTTTCTCGCTGCGGAGCAGGTCGCCTAGTCCGATGGCGGCGATTTCGTAGTGCAGGTTGCCGTATTTTCCTTCGCGACCGTTTTGCCAAATGCGGCGATACTCTTGCTCGGCATCGTCATTCTTGCCCGCCGCGCGTAGCAGGTTCGCGTGCTCCAGCGGGAAAAGATAATTGCTCGGAAAGCGTGGGCCTACGGTGGCTGCGATTTGCAAAGCTTCGGCGTAACGGTGCTCGCGGCGCAGGAAAACCATGAGGACGACGCCGGCATCCACGCTGGTTTCGCCGTTGCCATGGTAGGCGTCGTTCAGATATTGGAGGCCCTTCTCTTTGTCTCCGCTCAAGCCGACGAGCGCGACGGCGACTTTCACGGCGAACGACAGGTTTCCCATCACGTAGTTGTGGGCGCCGACGACCAGCTTGGCGTCGGTGTAGTGGGGATCCAATTCGAGAACGCGTTCGTGATCGCGGCGCGCGCCGACGGCGTTGCGAAGAGCGGAAAACCAGGCGCGTTCGAGCAGCGCGGTGTAGAGCGCGAACTGTCCGCGGGTAACGCCGCGGGCGTAGAGCATATCCACGTTGTTGGGATTGTGGGCCAGTTCGGCCTCTTCCAGTTTCTTGGCTTGCTCGACCAGCTGCTTGATGCGTTCTTTCTGCGCGGGATCGGCGGGGCGGTGCGCTTGTCCGATGAAATTGTCGTTTGAGTAGTCTCCGGTGTTCATGGCGCCCATGCGATAGAGCTCGCGCACCTGAATGGCCGAGAGCAGGTGGTTCACGGCAAACGGATCGTTCGGATGACGGGCCAGGATGCGCTCGAAATCCTGAATGGCGGCGTCGTAGTCTAGGTTGTAATAGTGCTCGAAGGCCGACTGATTCAGGGGGTCGGTGGGACGAAACGGGGTTGAGGGCGAAGGGTCCGCTGCCTGCGCAAACTGGGCTAGAACCAGCAGGAGTATGGCAGTCGATGCGAGGCGATACCTGGAGAGGAGGGCGAACACGATTATTTAGTTTAACTGATGGAAGTGGGGGCGTGGACACGGTTGGGCTGGTGATGGGGATCGGCAGGGGAAGTAACGGGTCAACGGCGGGGACGGTGACAAAAAGCAGGTCCTTCGCTTCGCTCAGGATGACAATGCTTAATGTTTGATAGACAAGACTTGACCTTGCAAGCCGTGATCGGATGGGGACACTACTACCGGGTAGACCTTAGGGTTTGGGCGAACAGAAGACGCGAGCTTGTGCTATCGCCTGATTTCGGCAGGTATACGCGTTGTTCGGGAACAATCATCTGTTGCTGGGAGTCTAAGTTGTTATGCGCTATATGTTCGCTCTTTTTTCTCTCATTCTAATTGCGCTCTCCGTGGCGGAATCTCAAGCGCAACTGGCAAACGGCAATATTGCGGAGGAGTTCATCTTCGATAAAGAGCGTGCCTTTACGTATCTGCAATTCGACCACATCGGTAAGGGACCTCGCCGCAATGAGAACGAGCCAGCGTATCGTATCTGGCTTCGCTTCGTGAATAACTGCCGTGTGCCGATTGTCATCAGAACATCTGGGGTACCCGACGGCAGTCCTGTGGGCGAGGCAGGACTCTTTCACAAGGTAGTCGCCAATCCACCCTATAAAGGTGCCTCGGGCGGCTCAATTTTGAGTTCAGGGGCAAGTCCGAAGCCCGCCGAAAGCTCCGCAGCCAGTCCTCCGATGCCCGACGGCTACGACGCAGACGTTAGCTCTACGGCGATTCTCCAAGCATCAGAAAGCCTGTTGTTCAGCATTCCGATCAATCACCTAAGTGGAAAATGGCACATCGAGATACCGTTTCGCTTCGACCTTCCGCACAAACGACCCTTACATTACGAAGCGAACATTGGAGGCGAACCGCACATGGCAATTAGCTACTGGCTGTCGGACTTGCCAGCAGACGCCCGGAAGCAGGTCGAGGCAGGGGTCAAATAGCATAACACCCCGATTACATTCAAAATCGCCCCCGACTCGGATACCAGTCTGGGTCCGATACTTAGGGTCTCGCCACGGTTGTCCGCAAGGTCGAAATTCAAGCTACTGCACTTAATGGTTTACACCGGCAGTTCTTCCTGCATCCATCCGCTGGTGGCTTCGAGCTTGGGTTCGCCGGCTAGATCCAGAACCAGTTTTTCTAGAATCAGGCGCTTGCCGGGAGGGTTGGAACGCAGGGCTAGATCGGCTTTTGCCACCAGGCGGATGGCTCGGGTCAGTTCGCGTTTCGATTTGTAGCGGCGGGCCTGGCGGATGATATCGTCGGCGGCGAATGGGGGGACACGGAAGCCTTGCCACAAGGCTGCCCACAACATGCGCTGGTCGCGGACGTTGCGCTCCAGAATGACAAGCATCTGGCGAAAGGTTTTGGCCAGCATGTAGAGATGGCCGATGGCGGCTTCTTCGCCTTCTCCGGTGGAGAGCAAGGCGTCCAGGACTTGCAGCGAGCGCACGCGGTCTTTGGAGGAAATGGCGTCGGTCAGTTCGTAGAGCGAGCGCTGCTTTGCGGCCAGGACCATGGTCTCTACGTCGCCTAGCGTGATTTTTTTCTTCTCGCCTACGTAGAGAATCAGCTTCTCGAGTTCGTTCGAGACCATCATCATGTCGCCGCCGAGGGCGTCGACTAATTCGCGGGCGCCGTCGGCGTCCATTTTGACGGCGCGGGTGACGCAGTATTCGCCGATCCAGCGGACGGCTTCACCCTCCTCCACGCGCGCGAGTTCGACAATGCCGCAGAAGGGGCCTAGGTCTTCGCGAATCTTCTGATAGCGGTCTTTGTCGGTCATCTCCATGCGGCGGGCATCGGCGGGGATGCTGATGTGGTCGGCTACGAAGACGACCAGCGCGTCGGGATTCGGATTCTTGCAGTAGGACTCGATGGCTGCGATTTTTTCGGCGTTGGAGCTGGAGCCGCGGCCGAATAACGTCTTTACACCCCGCACGAAGAAGACTTGAAACGGCGCCATCAGCGAGGGGGTGCGGGCGCGATCCAACACTTCGTTCAGCGAAGTTTCGGCTAGATCGAATTCGAATAATCCGAAGTCGCGCGAGTCGGGCGCTACCAGGTGCTCGAGAATGGCGTCGCGACAGCGTTTGCGAAAGAACGCTTCGTCGCCCACCAGAACGTAGGCGGGCTTGAGCTTGCGCGACTCCAGTTCGGAGAAGAAGCGGTCGGCTTGGCTGAAGGCGCGCATCAATGATTCTCCGGCATCAGTAGGCCTCCAGGATATTGGCCACCAGGGTACGGGCAAAATCCCGCGAGAGGCGATCGACGGCGGGAGAATCCTCCTCAAACAAGCTGGGGAGATCTCGCGACAGCTCGTATTGCTCGTGAAACAGATAGGAAGGGTTGTCGAAGAGTACTTTGCCGTGGCGGTCGGTCAGCGTCACCTGCACACTGACGGTGATCAGGGCGCTGACGGCGCGTCCGGTGACTGAGTCGTAGGTGAGGGGGTTGGCAGACGCCGATACTACGGTCGCCCGCAGCACGGCATCCTCGTCGCCCTTCGCTTCGTGAATCACGTGATACTGCGTGCGGGCATTGAATTCGCTCACTACGGCGTCGGTCAGCAGTTGCTCGATGCGGAAAGTCTGGCTATGGCTGACGAAGCCGGGAATCGCGATGGTATGGATGTTTTCGGGTAACTCGACGGCATTTCCGGCACGGTGATATCCGCAGCCGGTCGCGGCCAGGCTCGCTGCTAGCGCCAGGGTTGCTGTCCAGCGCTTCCTTAAGCCTGTCGTCATTGAATCTGACCCCGGGGGCGGGATGCGGTCAGGGTCTCGGCGCATTCGACGGCGGTCAACGCGGCTACGCGCAGATTGTCGGTGGTGGCCCAGAGCCAGACGCCGTTTTTGTGATTGGCATCAATGGTGAGTGTGACCAGAATGTCTCCCTGACCGGCGGCGCTGACGTTGGTGGGCGTATCTTCAGGGCTGCCGCTGACGATGACGTGTTCTCCTGCCAGGGCTTGGGACAAGTCTGCGATCGAGACCGGCTTTTCCATCTCCAGGTACAACGAAAAGGCGTGCCCGTGAAACACGGGCGCCTGTAATACCTGTAGCGAAGGTTCCACGGCGCCGGGGACGAGGTGACGGTAGTGCTTGCGGATTCTCTCGGCCACGGCGTCCAACGCCAGCCCGGATCTCTGCCCGAAGCGCGGCACCATGTTGAAGGCTACCTGGATGTCGAAAACGCTCTTGGGCAGTTCCTGGAACGAGAGCAGATTCACGGTCTGCTGGTGGAGTTCATCCATGCCTTTCTGACCGGTTTCCGACGCCGGCTCGAAGACGGTGGCGATCATGCGCTGAATTTTGCGGGCCTGCCTGGTGGTCTTGCCATTCTCCTTCGCAATCTCATTCTCGTTCTTAATCCCATTCTCGTTCTTAATGCCATGCTCAAGGCGCAAGGCGAACAGCGCTAAGACGGTGGCGGCGGGATGGGCCACCACGACGGGGCCGGGTTGCAGCTCGGGAGTGATGGGCTGGCCGGTCTGGCGCTCGATCCAGGGCGAGCGGATGGAGGCTCCGGCTTCATCTTCCAGCGCGAATGAAAGATCGACGATGGTATCGCCCTGGTCGCGCGCCGTCTGCCAGTGATTGCGCGTGGAGCGCGGGTCGGAGGCGAAGAAGGCGAAATCCACACGATCGAACTGCTCCGAGCGAACGCTCTGGATAAAACTGACCTCGTCGCCCACCGCTTCCAGTTGACCGAGGGACTCATCGTCATCGAGCAGGCGGACGTCGATGGCGGGGAAATTGCGTTCGCGGAGGATTTCGGCAATCTCCTTGCCCTTGAGCGAGGCTGCACCCACGATCGCCACGCGATAGAGATTCGTGCCGCGGAGATCGGACGAGCCTCCGGATTTGGAGACTGGAGTCATGGAGTCTGAGATGCCTCCCGGTACGCCGGGGGTGCAGGCGGAGTCTTGCGGTGGAAGATCCACTGCAGGCGCCACAGGACGCCGGAAGCCATATAGAGGATCGCGATGGAGAAAAGCGCTGGCCGGGAGAAGAACCAGATCGACGCGATCACGATGGCGATCAGCACGATCAGGCGGAAGGGATGGCGCGAACGAAAATCGATGTCCTTGAAGCTGTAGAAGCGCCAGGTGCTGACCATGAGATAACCGACCACGACCACCATCAGCAGCCAACTCATCGCCGTCCACCAGGAAGTCACGGGCGCCCCGGCGGAGAAGTGAACGATGGCTGCAATCACGCCGGCGCCGGCTGGGATGGGCATGCCTACGAAGTACTTCTTGCCCGGGCGTCCGGGATTCGAAGGCTGCGGATTCTTCGCGATGTTGAAGCGTGCCAGGCGGCTGGCGCCCGCCATTAGGAACGCGAAGCAGGCTACCGAGCCCAGGTCGGTAATTTTCTGGCGCAGTTCGGGAGCAATGACCATGGGCAGCAGATGAAATCCCCACATCCACGCCAGCAGCGCCGGAGCGACGCCGAAAGTGATCACGTCGGCCAGCGAATCGAGCTCCTTGCCGAAATCGCTGGCGGTGTTGGTCATGCGCGCGATGCGGCCGTCGAGTCCGTCGAACAATACGGCAAAGCCGATGGCCTTGGCGGCGAAATCCAGGTGCCAGGCTTCGCCCGCGCTGCCGTGCACGGTCTGGAGAATCGCCCAGAAGCCGGCCGCGATATTCCCGGTGGTGAACAGCGAAGGCAGAATGTACATGCCCTTGCGCAGTCTTCCGCGCCCGCGGTCCGCTTCGCGACGTTGGGGCGTTAGCTCTTCCATGTGCAATGAGCCTCCCGGCTCAACGAACCTCCCGCTCGTCGGCTGTTCCGGCGTGCACTGGCTGTCGGACTGGCAGAAGAGCGAGGATCGTTGCTCCTCCCTGGACCCGATCGCCGGGCTTCACTTGAACCTCGGCATCGCCATCGAACAGAACATCCACGCGAGAACCAAACTTGATGAGGCCGACGCGCTGGCCGCAAGCCAGGTGATCGCCTACCTTGAAATTGAAAACGATGCGGCGCGCAATGAGGCCGGCGATCTGCTTGAATACCACGGTTCGGCCTTCACCTTCAACCGTAACGATGTTCTGCTCGTTCTCTTCCGCGGAATGGGCGGACATGGCGTTGAGAAACTTGCCACGCTGATAGCGGACTTCGCGGATCACTCCCGCGATCGGCGAGCGGTTCACGTGCACATCGAAGACACTGAGAAAAATGCTGATGCGGCGGTGCGAGGTTCCTCCGATGGCCACGAGGGAGATGTCGGTGACCTTGCCGTCTCCGGGAGAGACGATTGCTCCGGGGAGCGTGGGAATCTGGCGCTCAGGATCGCGGAAAAACCAGAGAAAAAACGCGGCCAGCAGCAATACGGGGATCGCGTAGGGCCACGCCGTCAACCAGGCGATCAGGCCCGCCGCAACAAGGGAGCCTACACCATAGAAATAGCCGTCACGCACCATGGGAGTTGAGAATGATTATAGAGCGAGGCCGCGATATTCTACATAACTGCAATAAAAAAAGGCGCTTAGAAGCGCCTGGTGGGAGGACACGGATCGGGTGCGGGCTTGCGTCCCCGGGCGTTGGGGCCGAGGCTCGGTTGATCTTAACTAGGCAGATTGCCGCTGGAACTGCGCTTCCAGACTCTGCATCTGGTCTTTGAGGCGCAGCTTTAGCTTCTTCAGCCGCACTTCTTCTATTTTTTCGTCGTCGGTGAGATAGCGTTTCTGGGTGAGGGATTCCAGCCGTTGGGAGTATTGCGAGTGCTCCTGAACCAGCCGCTGGAACTCGTCGTGACCGGTCAGGAGTTGCTCTCTTGGAGTCAGCATCCTTGCTAGACCTCCTGCTCTTTTGTTACTGCACTGTTAAAAAGTAGCATAGGGCTGGCAGGGGTTCAATGAGATTTCATAGATAAATTTCCACCGTGGGAGGATGAGCCTGAGATTAGAAATTGCACAGAAAGCAGTGCAAACTCTTGCGGTTCTTCTCTTACGAATCAGCGGTTGAAGCGTAGCGCGTAGAGGATCGCGGCCTCGATGGGATTGAGGTAATACGCGGGGCGGCGGCCTGTCTCGCGAAATCCGTGCTTTTCGTAAAGTGCGCGGGCGGGGTGATTCGATTCTCGGACTTCGAGCAGAATGGCCAACGCCGTCTGGCTTTTCGCGCGCTGCGTCAACGCGCGTACCAGGTCGCTGGCGATGCCTTGGCGGAGGAAATCGGCGGCTACTACAATGTTTTCAATTTCCCATTCGCCGGCAATCGCGTGCGCACAGAGGAATCCGCTGAGCTTGCCAGGCTCATCGGCGGCGGCTGATGTTTCGGCTACGAGGACGATGCCGTTTTCGTTGGCGATCAATTTGTTGTATTGGTCGGACGACCAATGGGCTGCGCTCGACGCCGGGCGCTCGATGGCTAGAATCGCGGGCACATCGTTCAATGCTGCTGGGCGGATGGTCGCGGGCATAGGCGATGACAGCTTTACACCTTTGGCTTTGAGAAAATTTCGGCGTCGGATTGGCGGATGTAGTTGGCCTCCAGCGCCTCGGGAGTCACCGTCTGGCCGCGCTGGAGATGTTCCCAACCCAACTGCGCGATTACGCCACTGTTCGGATATTCGATCAACTCAATCTGGATTCCCGCCGCGCGCGCCGCTTCCGCCAATGCTGCGTCGGGCGTGACGGCTGGCTTTGCTTTGGCTTCGGCAAGAAAATCTTCGCGGCTCAGCAGGCGTTCGCTGTGCAGGCGAGCTTCGCTTGGATTTTGCGGGTCGAGTTCGTAGTCGCCTACGTAGACGTCGCCCCGGCCGGCATCGAGCGCGGCTAGAACGCGGCCTTGCGCGGTACCGCTGCGGGCAACCGCTTCCAGCAGTGAAACTGCGGCGATTGGCTTTCGCAAGGCTTCGGCTAGAGCTTTGATGGCAGCCAAGCCCACGCGCAGGCCGGTGAACGAACCGGGGCCGTTCACTACCGCGAACGCTTCCAGATCGGTCTTGCTGTGTCCGTGCTGTTCTAGCAGTGCGGCTAGCTGCGGGATCAACTGCGCCGAAAATGCTCCGCCGATGAGTGGGACGACTTCAAGCACGGTGATTTCGCTTTGGCCCGGCATCGTTTGCGCCAGGGCCAGGCTGCCGTTTTTGCCCGAGGTGTCGACGGCTAGCATGCACTTGATTCCGACGGAATGCATAGGTCCTTCGCTCCCCCACCCCAGCAAGCAGAACCGGCTTGCTGGGGGCCCCGGTCGCTCAGGATGACAAAACAATGTTGATTACGAAATTACACTCAGTGGCCGCTCTCGACCAACTCGAGCAGCACGCCTCCGGTGCTCTGGGGATGCACGAACACGTAGCGATGTCCGCCTGCTCCGGTTTTGATTTCTTCGGATACCAGGCGCACGCCGTCGGCCTTTAATTTTGCGACGGCTGCGGGCAGGTCGGGAACGCGCATGCAGACGTGATGCAGACCTTCGCCTCGTTTAGCGATGAACTTGGCGATCGTCGAATCGTCTGAGGTCGCTTCGAGCAGTTCGAGGCGGCTTTCGCCGACGGGGACCATCACGAGGCGGACCTTCTCTTGGGCGACCGTTTCCTCGGGAGAAACGGCTAGGCCGAGTTTTTCGTAGATGGACTTGGCTGCTGTTAGCGATTTTACGGCGATGCCTAGATGATCAATGCTGAATTCCATAATTGCCTTTCTCTTGCCGAATAAAACTCTGAGAATGGAGCGCCCGGCATCCCCACCCTGACGGATCCTTCGACTTCGCTCAGGACAGGCTCGCGAGACGCCCGTCGCTCGATTGAATCTATTTGCGTTCTGGGCCGCGCACAATCTCTTCCACCAGCGAGTACGGATCGCGCTTGTGGTCGGCGATTTCGGCGGCGTAGCGCTCCAGGGCACCTCCGTCCATTTGCGAGCGCGCTTTTTCTAGCATGGCATCGCGCAGCATTTCGACCAGGCGCAGCTGCCAGTTCTCGACATTTTTCTTGAAGGCCAGGTTCTCCTTCTTTAAGAACGCTTCGTAGTTGGCAATCGCTTCCGCCAGTTCTTTTGTGCCTGTGCCCTCGCTGGCTACGGTTTTCACGATTGGCGGCGTCCAGCGGTCGTTGCGGGTGGCGAGCGATTGCATGGCGCGAATCTCGCGCTCCACGCGCTCGGCGCCTTCGCGGTCGCTCTTGTTGATGACGAAGATGTCTGCGATTTCCATGATTCCGGCTTTGATGGTTTGGACATCGTCGCCCATGCCGGGGACGAGAATCACGATGGTGACATCGGCTAGGCGCACGATGTCGACTTCGTCCTGGCCGACGCCGACGGTTTCGATCATGACTACGTTGCGGCCGGAAGCGTCGAGCACGGTGGCGGCATCGGCGGTGGCGCGGGCCAGGCCTCCGAGCGAGCCTCGGGTGGCCATGCTGCGGATGAAGATTCCGGGATCGGCGTAGTGATCTTGCATGCGGATGCGGTCGCCCAGGATTGCTCCGCCGGTGTAGGGGCTGGTGGGGTCGACGGCGATGATGCCTACGGTTTGCTTCCCTTCCTTATTGCGATAGTGCTTGGCCAGTTGATCGACCAGCGTGCTCTTGCCGGCTCCGGGTGGGCCGGTTAGCCCGATGACGCGGGCTTTGCCGGTGTGCGGGAACAGAGCTTTGAGGAGATCGGACCAGCCGGGAGCGCGGTTCTCTACGGTGGAGATGGCTCGGGCGAGGGCGCGGGGGTCGCCGGAACGGAGGCGGTCGACTAGAGATTGTGAGGCAGAATCCAAATTAAGAGTGTAAAGCAATGCTGGTGGGCGCGCGAAAGAGCTTTTTTGCACGCGTTCCACCGCGCTATGCGTCTAGGCATGGGCCAGTTGACTCGCAGCCGGGTTGGAGGCCGTCTTCAGGCGGATGATGCGGCGCAGATCGACAGCAAGAGTCACAACGACAACGGCGACGGCATACCAGATCAAGTTCGCCATTCCCGCATTGACCAGATTTGTGATGGACGCGGCTTTGGCAGACGCAAGGCCGGGGGCGCCGATTTGAAGAACAATTTGTGCGCGCAGCAGCCAGCAGAAGAGTCCGCCACCGGCGGCGTTGGTCAGCAGACGAAGGCGGGCGCGGAGGCTTGTCCAATAGGGACGGAAGAGATTCACGCAGGCGATGGCCAGGTTCGCCGCTGACATCACTACGTAACTCGAGAAGATGATTTTCCACACGGGGGCGAGGACGAGTTGCACGCCGTAGAGATCGATCGCGGGTTTTGGCCAGAACATGCTGATGAACCATACGTTGAAGACGACGATGCCGGCGATTTCGAACAGAGAGTTAACGCGGGGTATACGCTTCAGATCGCGCACGGCGGGCAATTTGCGCAGGCTCCAATTCTCCAACAGGCGCGCTTTGGCTTTGGATCGTTCAAGAATGGCGAATGCAGCGGTTGTGAAGGAGAAGCAATAGAGGATGATGATCCATAGCGTCCACAGATTGCGGATTTGGCCGAAACCTGGGTTGGCGGCACGATAGGGCGCGTCGAAGATCAGGAAGCCGATCCACACTAGCAGCCAGGGAACCACATAGCCGAGCAGGATTACCTTTAACACGAAACGATAGAGTGGGAACAGGAGCGGTCCGATCAGGAAGGCGGGGGGCAGATAGCGTTCCGCTACGGCGAGGGGCGAGCCGCAGCGCTTGAGAATGGCCTCGAGTTCGTCGTCGTTGACTATGCGACCGAGTTCGCCCTCTTTCTCCTCGATCTGAGAGCGAAGATCTTCGGAAAGTTCGGCGATGATGTCGTCGCCCTGCTGGCGGGGTAACCAGAATTTCACGGCCTGCAGATAACGATCGAGTAGTTCCATGACAGCTCCTTAGAGAATTCCATTCAGTGATGCATTGATCTTTTGCCATTCCGCGCCCAGTTGCTTGAGCATGGCCTTGCCTTCAGGTGAGAGGCGATAAAAACGCTTATTGCGCTTTTCTTCCTCGCGCCAGACGCTGGTCAGCAGGCCCTGGCTCTCGAGGCGCCGGAGAAGCGGATAGAGCGTGCCTTCGTCGATTTCCATGCCCTGGTCGGACAGAGCCTTGCGCAGCGTGTAGCCGTAGCGTTCGGTACGCAATTGCGAGAGGACGGCGAGGCTGAGACAGCCGCGGCGCAGCTCCAGGCGAAGGTTTTCGAATCGGTCCTGATTGCCATTACTTTGCGACATACAGTGTATGTCGTACACTGTATGTACTACAGTACTGATTGTCAAGAAGTTTTTCTGCAGGAGCCACTACTGGCAAGAAGCAGGTCCTTCGCTTCGCTTAGGATGACATGTTTTATTTTCATCGGATGAGCGCAAAGAATTCAACGCGGTTAAGATTTCTATTCTTCGCTGGAGGGTGATTGAAAGCGATCTTGAGTTTCTTGGTTCCCTTTTTTCTTGCAGGTGTTTGGCTGAGTGGCGATCACGCGGATGCGCAGGAAGCGCCTTGTCCGCAGGCGGCGCCATCCCAGACGGGACAATCCGGCGCGCCCCAAAATGCCGCCGGCTCCAACTGCGTCAGCCAGAAAATTCCGGCGCGGAAAGAAACCGTCGTGGTTACGGGGACGTTTGCGCCGGTGCCGGCTCAGGACATCGACCGGTCGATCTCGGTGATCGACACGCGGGAACAGCCGTTGCTTTACACGCACTGGGTCGATTATCTGCAGCTCGATCCGTCGATTGATTTGCAGGAACGCGCGCCGGATGGGGTGCAGGCCGACCTCACGATTCGCGGGTCGACATTTGAGCAGACGCTGGTGCTGGTGAATGGACTGCGCATGGATGATGTGCAGACCAGCCATCATGATCTCGATCTGCCTTTGCCCAGCGCGGCTTTGGAGAGGATTGAAATTCTACCGGGGGCGGGGTCGGCCCTCTATGGATCGGATGCGATTGGCGGGACGGTGAATTTCATCACCGGACCTCCGTTGTACTCGGAAGCCGAGGCGGGGGCGGCGATTGGCAATTTCGGGATCAATCAGGAGACTCTGGCGGGCGGCTTTGTGGCTCGCCGAGTGGACGAGCAACTGAGCGTGGCTCGAGATTTTTCCACCGGATTTATACCGGATCGCGATTATCGCAGCCTGACGATTTTTTCTAACACTGGAGTGCGGACCTCCCTGGGCCGCAGCTTGATCATGCTGGGATTGGGCGACAAGCCATTTGGCGCGGACCAGTTTTATGGTCCCTACAATTCGTGGGAGCGGACGAAGTCGTGGTTTGCGGGGTTGAAGCAGGATCTGGGCACGAAGACGGAGTTTGATTTCGGCTTCCGGCGACATACGGATGAGTTCATTCTTCTGCGCGACGATCCTTCGGTGTACGAAAACAATCACATCGATCACGGCTGGCAGGGAGCGGTGCGGCGGACTGAGCGGTTGGGGCAGAACTCGAGTTTGTTTTACGGCGGCGAGGGATTTTACGATTCGATCCACAGCAACAATCTGGGCGACCATTGGCGCACTCATGGCGCCTTGTACGCGGATTACGATGTCCGGGCATGGCGGCGATTTTCTTTTTCGGTGGGGGCGCGGGAGGAGATTTTCGATACTAATGGGACGCAGTTCAGTCCGTCGGTGACGGGCGGAGTGTGGCTGAAGCCGGGGTGGAAGCTGAAAGCTAGCGCCAGCCGCGGCTTTCGGCTGCCTACTTATACCGACCTTTATTATTCCGATCCGGTGGATATTCCGAACCCTAAGCTGCTTCCGGAATCGGCTTGGAGTTACGAAGGCGGGTTGCTTTGGGACCAGGGCGGACACTATAAGGCGGAAGTGACGATTTTCGACCGGCGCGAAAGGAACGACATTGATTACGTGGCGTCTTCGGCTAGTCCGATTTCGTCTAGCAATCCCTGGCAGGCTGAGAATATTGCTCGCCTGAATTTCACGGGAGTGGAAGCTTCGTTCGAATATCGGCTGCACGAGCAGAGATTTGACGTGGCTTACACGGGCTTATATGGAACGCAGGGCGCGCTTAATGGGCTGCAATCGGAATATATTTTCAATTATCCATCGAATGATGCGGCGTTGAGCTGGCAGGGGATGTTGCCGGGGAAAATTGTCGCTCGCAGCCGGATTGGCGTGGTGCAGCGGTATGGGCGCGATCCTTATGCGCTTTGGGATGCTAGTGTGGGGCGTGAGTTCAGGAATGTTCGCGCGCATCTTGCCTTCTCGAACCTGACTAACACGGGGTACCAGGAGATTACGGGCGTGGCTATGCCGGGGCGCAGCATTATTTTTGGGATGGATGTGTTTGTGCGGGGGAAGAAGCAGTGATCCCAGCTTGGACGGGCGGGGCGGGGACGCCCGTCCCTCCGTCACCCGGCGGCTTAGTCCTTTAGCAACTGTCTTGCTATCACCAGGCGCTGGATTTCGCTGGTGCCTTCGCCTATGGTGCAGAGCTTTACGTCACGGTAGAACTTCTCCGCCGGATAATCTTTGATGAAGCCGTAGCCACCGTGGATCTGCACGCCTTCGTTGGCGCACCTCACGGCCACTTCGCTGGCGTAGAGCTTGGCCATTGAGGATTCGAGCGTCGTTTTTTTGCCGGCATCTTTCATGGCGGCGGCTCGGTAGGTCAGAAGCTTTGCGGCTTCGATTTCCGTGGCCATGTCGGCCAGCTTCCATTGGATGGCCTGGAATTCCGAGATTGGCTTGCCGAATTGCTGGCGCTCTTTCGAATATTTCAAGGCCGCCACATACGCGCCTTCGGCCATGCCTAGTGAGAGGGCGGCGATGGAGATGCGTCCGCCGTCCAGCACCCGCATGGCGTCGATGAAGCCGTCGCCTTCCTTGCCCAGCAGATTTTCGTCAGGGACGAAACAGTCTTCGAAGATCAGCTCCGAGGTATCGCTGGCGCGCAGGCCGAGCTTGTTTTCTTTTTTCCCGGCGCGGAATCCCTTGGTATCTTTCTCGACGATGAATGCGGAGAGGCCGTGGGTGTGGGCGGCGCGATCGGTTACGGCCAGCACTACTAACACGTCGGCGTAGCGGCCGTTGGTGATGAAGGTCTTGGTGCCGTTGAGGATCCATCCGCCCTTGGAGCGAGTTGCAACCATGCGCGCGCTGCCGGCGTCGGAACCGGCCGAGGGCTCGGTCAAGCCCCAGGCTCCGATGTGCTCGCCGGTGGCGAGCTTTGGCACGTACTTCTTCTTCTGCGCGTCGTTTGCGGCCAGAAAAATATGGTTCGAACAGAGCGAGGTGTGCGCGGCCACGATGATGCCTACCGATCCATCGACGCGAGAGAGCTCGGCTACGGCCGTGACGTACTCGATGTAGCCCATGCCGGCGCCGCCGTATTCTGGTGGAAAGATCATGCCCATCAGGCCGAGCTTGCCCAGTTCCTTGATCGTGGCCAGCGGGAACTCGCTGGCTTCATCCCAGCGCAGGACGTTCGGGGCAATTTCGCGCTCGGCAAACTCGCGCACGCTCTTTTTCAGGTGCAGTTGCTCGTCGTTGAATTGGAAATCCAAGACTCCTCCACTTCGTGCTCTGTTTCGCTCGCTCTCCATGGTTTACCACGGAGACACTGAGGCACGGAGAAAAACAAACAGCGTTGTAATGCCTTTCTTGCTGTCGATCCTTACAGGCTTGCCAAATCGAAGGCCGTTCTCGAGTAGCCGCGCGCGGGGACGGCGCGAAATCTTGGCGCCCAACTTTTTATTTAAGCTTATTTAAGCACGGGAGGCAGGAATCAACGAAATCCACGTACCGACCGGTTGGCTTGGGCAGGAAGACAGCGGACGAAACTCACCTCGCAACCGTGACCGAGGAACTACGTGGCTTTCTTCGGGCCCGCTCCGACGAGCTTCCGCGCCATCCACAGTGGCGCGACAAAGACGTGCGCAGGATTGGTAAGAAAGGCGGGCTTGTTCCCTTCGATCCAATGGCCCAGCCAGGCGAGCGCAAAGGCCGTCGGGATGAGCAGCAGCGCAATCATCCAATGCCACCAGACCACGATCACCGAAGAGAAGCCCACCGGAATGGCGATCATGTGCAAGGCGCGGTTCACCGGATGATTGTGCGCGCTGTCGTAACGCGAATACAGTCCCATGCTTCCACCCCCGCGCCAAGGCTTTGGCCGGGAGCATTATATCCCGGGGCCACGGGTCCAAGAATGCCCGATAAGCCCTTATTTTGGAGAGCACCCCGTTGCTTTCATGAAAAGGATTTCCGGGTTATACTCGGTTTCGTATCGGAGTGCTGGGTTCTCGAATTCCCCTCGACAACCTGAGGCGAACGCTGCCTTCGCGGGTGACCGAGGCGCGCCCCCTCACCGGCTCTCCGAATCCAGGCAATCCCCCATGGACGAGCGCGACCACAGGGACAACGATTCCGATAGCCCGACGTTGCCGGGCGTCCGCTTGCCCGATGAGGTGGTTGGCTCGGCGGCGCTGACGCCTCCGCCGCTTTCGAACGCCCCACTCTCCGACGCTCCCACGGTGCTGCACGGAACGCCGATTACGGGCGTGACGCAGGCTCTGCCATACGCCCGTCCGGGGCAGCCCTCAGGTCCTTCGCCGAGCAGCATCGTTGCCTTTCAGGGACTGCAACCGGGGGTGCTTTTTGGTGGACGCTACGAGATCATGGGCGTGCTGGGGCAGGGCGGCATGGGCGCGGTCTATAAGGCTCGCGACCGTGAACTTGACCGGCTGATCGCGCTCAAGGTGATTCGTCCCGAACTGGCGACCGATCCCGCGATTCTGGCGCGCTTTAAGCAGGAGCTGATTCTCTCCCGCAACATCACGCACAAGAATGTGGTGCGCATTTTCGACCTGGGAGAGGCGGAGGGAATTCGCTTCATCAGCATGGAATATGTGGACGGCGAGGACCTGCGCACGCTGTTGCGGCGGGCGGGCAAGTACACGCCCAAGGAAGCGATCGCCGTGGTGGAACAAGTCTGCCGCGCGCTGGACTCGGCCCACTCGGAAGGCGTGATCCATCGCGACCTGAAGCCGCAGAACATCATGCAGGACAAGCACGGCCGCATCGTGGTGATGGACTTCGGCCTGGCGCGGTCGCTGGGCGATTCCGGTATGACGCAGACCGGCGCCATTGTCGGCACCATGGAATACATGTCGCCCGAGCAGGCTCTGGGCAGCACGCTCGACCAGCGCTCCGACATTTTCAGCGTGGGTCTGATCTTCTTCGAGCTGCTCACGGGAAAAGCTCCGTATCAGGCGGAGACGGCGATTGGCAGCCTGATGAAACGCACACGCGAGGAAGCGCAGTCGGCTTCCGACGTCGACGCATCGGTTCCTAAATCGCTGAGCGCGATCGTGAGCCGCTGCCTGGAGCGCGAGCCGGCCAACCGCTATCACTCCGCCGTCGAACTGTTGCAGCAATTGACCACATGGGAGGCCAATCCCAACATCAGCGCGGAACAGCTCTCGCAGATGATTTCGCACCCGATCGTGCATCCATCGCGCTTCAACCTCGATCTTCCGGGGAAAAGCTGGATGTGGATTGCCGGCGCCGTACTGATCATCGTGCTGGCCACCTTTACCGGCCGCACGCTGCTGAATCGCGCCGCGCCGGCGGCCGAGACGGTGGAAGGCATTCCGTCGCTGAAACAGGGGAAGTATGTCGCCATCCTTCCTCTGAAGCAGATCGGCGACCAGAAAAGTCTGGGCTATGTGGCGGACGGCATTCAGGAAGCGCTCGCGACCAAGTTGTTTCAGTTGAAGGAAGTCCACCTGGCGTCTTCGGACGCGATCGATAAGGCGGTGGCGAAAGACCTGCCGCTGACCAAGCTGGCCCGCGAACTGGGCGTCAACCTGGTGTTGCAGGGCAGCGTACAGGGCAATAGCGACCAGCTCCGCGTCACCCTGAGTCTCTACGATGCCAGCAGTGGCAAGCGGCTTTGGAGCCAAGAGTTTCCTGGAGCTGCGGGCGACGTGCTCGCGCTCGAAGATCAAATCTATGGCACCGTGGCCACGGCCCTCGCTCTTAAGCCGACCGACGAAGAGCAAGCCCGCGTGGGCGCTCATCCCACCGAGAACGTGAAAGCCTATGACCTCTACCTGCAAGGGCGAAACGCCTTACGCAACGGTCACGCCCAGGACGCCTATAAGCAGGCCGTAGGCTTGTTCGAACAGGCCATCGAAAAGGATCCTAACTTCGCCCTGGCGTACACCGGGCTCGCCGACTCCAGCCTGCGCATGTACAGCGAAAGCAAGGACGGCGTCTGGGCGCAGAAAGCCACGCTGGCGGCACAGCAAGCGGAGCGGCTCTCGAACAACCTGCCGGAGGTTCATCTCTCGCTGGGCAGTGTCTACGCCCAGACCGGGAAGAGCACGCAGGCGATTGCGGAGCTAAAACGCGCCTTGGAACTCGCGCCTAACTCGGATGAAGCCTATCGCAATCTGGGCGAGGCCTACAGCGCCAGCGGACAGAGTGACGAAGCCATCGCGGCCTACCAGAAGGCGGTCGCCGCCAACTCTTATTACTGGACCAATCACACGTCGCTCGGCAATGCCTACTTCAGGCTCGGCGACACGGCCAAGGCGCTCCCGGAGTTTCAGAAGGTGATCGAAATTGCGAGCGACAACCCGATGGGGTATGAAGGCGTGGGCACGGTGTATCTGCGCGAAGGCAAGTGGGGCGAGGCGATTCCGCAATTTCAGAAAGCGCTGGCGATCGCTCCCGACGCGGATACGTACTCCAATTTGGGCACGGCATACTTCTTCCTGAAGAACTACGACCAGGCCACGAAGATGTACGAAAAAGCGGCGGAAATGAGCCCGAACGACGAAGAACTGCAGGGAAATCTTGGCGATTCGTACCGCTGGTCGGGACACTCCGACCAGGCCGCTACCGCGTACGGCAAAGCCATTTCGCTGGCTTTTCAGGAGCTTCAGGTCAATCCGCGATCGGCCAGCATCATGGGCGATCTGGGGCTTCTCTATGCCAAGAAGGGAGACGCCGCGAACGCCCTGCAATACACCAATCAGGCGCGCGCCATCAGTCCCGCGGACGTGCAACTGATGTACTCAGAAGCGCAGGTGAAGACACTGATCGGTCAGCCTGAAGAAGCATTGAAGTCGCTGCGGATGGCGCTGGAGAAGGGCTATGCGGCGCAGGAGGCCTGGAACGATCCTGAATTTCAGAAGCTCCAGGCCCTGCCGCAGTTTTCTCAGATGGTGAAGCAGTATACGAAAACAGCCGCTAAGCCTTAAGGCGGTTCAGCCATCGCTTGCGGCGGGAGATGATCGCACCCAGCCCGGTTACCATCAATGCCACCGTACCCGGCTCTGGGGCCGTCATGTTGGCGTGCCCGCCAACGCTCGATCCACCGTTGATCCAGCAGCCGGTCAAACAGACAAAACCGATCGAGAAGCTCTGCCCGTTCTTGATCCCGACGTGGGGATTGAGACCGCCCTTGACACCAGACAGAAGAATTTCCACCGACCCGTTCTTCTCGGTCTTGGTCGTACAGCTCAAGAACAAGCTTTGTGCGCAGCTGATGTCAGCGGCCGGCTCGCCTGTCTCGACCAACGTCAGCGAAGTCCAGTTCTTTCCGCTCGTGTTGGTGAAATATAACGTGCCTTCTCCGTGCTTAGGCACAGTGAAGCTGAAGTTCACGCCGACATTCTGACATCCCGAGGGCGGACAGGATTCGGGTCCGTTGCCATTGACGCCGTGGATGACGATTTTTGGATCGTTGATACCGTCGGCGAAAGCCATCACCGAACCCACTGCCAACAGCAAAATCACCGCACAGATCTGATAGGTTTTCATCGAGGTTTTCCTATTCACCAAAGGAATCGTGCTGGGTTCATGTTTCTCCCAGCTTTCGGGGAGTTTGCAGAGGTTAGCTCCTTCATCCACGCAGGTCAAGCGCAAACCGTCAGGGTCTTGAAAAAAATCGGGGAAACATGCAAAGCCTTGCGCACATCTGCTTGAGCTGTGCAAAGCCTTGCATGTTCTGCGCTTGCGCTATGCACAACTTTGCGTATCACGATCGGCATAGGGGGGAGAGTCACCTCTCCTCCCCTGCCACACCACCGTACATGCGGGTCCGCATACGGCGGTTCGGATGAGTTAAGTTACCCGGCAAACAAACGTGGAAGGCCCAGCGAGTCAAAGTAAGCAGTGGGAAACGGGAGGCTCAGGGCGGGGCTATTCGCCAACCGCCACGAGCTGCGTCGTTTCTTCTGCTTCCAGATCACGGATCGCAACCTGCGTCGTATCCATTGATCCAGACCATGCAGCACCGAGGGGGTCTGGCAGTAGCCGAAGTAGCTTTTCCATCCACGTAAGTAGACGGCCAGTTCCTTCGTCATCTGCTCCAGACTGATGCCTCGTGTCCGGCGCGTCAGTTCCCGCACTCTTTGCTTACAGCGGAGCAGAGCTTTCGGCGCAATACGCCGTTTGACCCCGGCTCCTCCCGTGAAGCTGAAGCCCAGAAACTTTCGCTCCTGCGGTCGTGCCACCGCGCTCTTCGTCTGGTTCACCTTGAGCTTGAGTCGGCGCTGGATGAAACCAGTCACACTCTGCATGACTCGCTTCCCCGCCCGCTCGCTCGCCACGTAGATATTGCAATCATCCGCGTAGCGCACGAAGCGGTGATGGCGTCGCTCCAACTCCCGGTCCAGTTCGTCGAGCACGAGGTTCGACAACAGCGGAGACAGCGGTCCTCCTTGCGGAGTTCCTTCCTCCACCGCACTCACCAGCCCGTTCTCCATCACGCCCGACTCCAGAAATGATCGAATCAGCTTGAGCATTCTCTGGTCGTTCACCCGCCGCGCTATCGCCGCCATCAGTCGGTCGTGGTTGACCCGATCAAAGAACTTCTCCAGATCCAGGTCCACCACCCAGCGTTTGCCAGCAGCGATATACTGCTGCGCCTTAGCCACCGCCTGATGCGCCGAACGCTGCGGACGAAATCCGTGACTGTGCTCGGAGAACGTCGCGTCCCATCTGCTTTGCAGAACCTGCATCACCGCCTGCTGGATAAATCGATCCAGCACCGTCGGAATGCCCAACTGCCGCACTCCTCCGTCCGGTTTCGCGATTTCTACTCGCTTCACCGGTTGTGGTTGATACGTCCCGCTTAGCAACTGTTCCCGGAAGGCTGGCCAGTGCTGCTTCAGGTGGCCCGGCAACTCCGACACCTTCATGCCGTCGATCCCCGGACTCCCCTTGTTGGCCTTCACTCGTCGTAACGCCCGCAGGCAGTTCTCTCGCCCGCAGACTTCTTCCATCACTTGCTCTGGGATAGCCGGGCTTTCCCACGCGCGTTTCGCCGTGAGCGATTCGGTCCCTTCCCGCCGAGCCTTCGGAGCTTCACTCCTCCCCTCGTCGGTAAAGGCCAGCACCATCTGTAGCTGGTTCTTCTGCCGCTTGTCGCTCATCGAGTCCCGCTGGCTACTTGCCGCTCCCTTCCGTTTGGGCCTTCGTCGCTTGCGCGACTACTATGCCCGCTGCTGACTTCTGCAACGCGGTCAGAGCGAATCGCTTCGCCCTCAGTCACGATTCCGTGACACGCCGCAGACCTCCCGAGGTAAGTTCGACCGCCTTCAACGCGCAACCGCCGAATCTACCACCAGCAGCCTTGATGGATCTGGGCTTCGCGGCTTTTTGCCCGCTCGCCCGCTGCCGTAGGCCTCTTCATCCGGTTCTTGTTCATCGGCTCGCGCCTTTGCTCCACGCTTCTTTCAGACCCCGCCTCGCGACGACGCCCTTGCGCTTTGCTATCACTTCACCTCCATCTGGTTGTGAAAAGGACTTTCACCTTCGAGCTGTCGAACATGCTC
>CAVZUP010000128.1:0-31373 GCA_963778255.1 uncultured Acidobacteriaceae bacterium | reverse complement strand
TCTTCCATGATCGTCCCCGGCCGCACCGTAACGCGGTCGCCAATCACTGAATTCCCAATCACGCTATAGGAACGAATGCGGCAATCGGCGCCAATTTTCGTGGCGCCCAGCAATTGGACGAAGGGCTCAATCACGGTGTCGGCGCCCACTTCCACGTCGCTGTCGATCACGCAAGTGTGCGGATAGAAAATCGTGACGCCAGCATCCAGCAGTTCGCGGCACTTCGCCAGCCGCAACTGCGCATCCAGCATCACATTTCCGCACGCGTATTGGTGCCGAGTACTTCACTCGCATTCGCGGTTTTGATCACTACCACTTTCTTGCGGGCGCGATTAAAGACTCCCGCCATATCGGTGAGGTAGTACTCGCCATGCGCGTTCGCGGTGGAGAGGCGGTCAATGTTTTCGTACAGGGCGGGGCCGTCAAAGGCGTAGACTCCGGAGTTGATCTCGCGGATCTTTTTTCTGCCGCGGGCTCGCGGCCTTCTCTTCCACAATCGCCTGCACCTCAGCCCCAGTGCCTTTGCGAAGTATCCGCCCATACCCGAATGGATTGTCGAGATCGGCGCTGAGCACGGTCATAACTGCTTTTTGAGCGGTGTGAAAGGCGCTGACGTTCCGAATCGTCTCCGCGGTTATTAGGGGAGCGTCGCCGTAGAGCACGATGACCTGGTCGTATTGATTGCCGGAGAGCGCCTCTTTATTGCTCAAGAGCGCTTCGCGCGCCACCATGAGCGCGTGTCCGGTGCCGCGCTGTTCGGCTTGCAGCACGAAGTTAACGCCGGTGGCACGAACCGCCTCGCGCACGCGCTCCGCTTCATGTCCGATGATTACAAAAATGTCCGACGCGGGAACAACCTTTTTCGCCGTGGCAATGACATGCGCCAGGATCGGCTTGCCGCCGATTTCATGCAGAACCTTGGGATGCTTCGATTTGAGCCGCGTGCCCTTGCCCGCCGCCATGATCGCGATGGCAATGCGTGGGGGCCGCGGAGTTGATGGGGAAGGCTTCGACTTGGGTTTAGACGCTTTTGCCATGCTCAGCTAATATACCGCGACAGAGTCAGCTCCGAATCGTCTGCCGGTCTGGTGCCTGCGCCATGAGCGCCATCAGGTCGTGCGCGACCCGGTCCGTGGCGTGCCGCGCCACCGCGCCTTCGTCCAGATAATCTCCCAGCACCGGACACACGCCCAGCGCCTCGATCGCGTCCAGATCGACGGCAATTTGCGAAGCTCCCTCCAGGGCGTACTTGGCTTTCATTTCTGGAGATGCGGGTTTGCTGTTGATCAAGGCGTAGTCGAACAACTGCCCGCCGGCATGGTTATTGAGGGCTCGGATGTGGTCGGCCGCGCTTAAGCCGATACTTTCATTGGCCTGCGTCATTAAATTGCAAACGAAGACTTTAACTGCCGGAGATTCAAGAATTGCCTCGGAGATCCCCCGCACCAGCAGATTCGGAGTCAGGCTGGTGAACAGCGACCCTGGGCCAATCGTGATCAGGTCCGCGCTGGCGATTGCCTCGAGCGTCTGTGGCAGCGGTCCCACGTCGGGAGGCACCAGGCACAGCTCGCGAATCTTGCCCTTGCTGGCCGTGATGTGCGTCTCGCCGCGGACCCGCGTGCCATCTTCCAAGACCGCTTCCAGTTCCACGCTCGACATGGTTGCAGGGTAGATACGTCCGCGCGTGAGCAAAATTTCGGAAGACAGGCGCACCGCTTCGGCAAAGTCTCCGGTGATGGAGGTCAGCGCCGCCAGAAATAGATTTCCAAAGCTGTGGCCTTCCAGTCCCGAGCCTTTGTCGAAGCGGTGCTGGAAGAGGCGCGCGAGCAGGGCTTCGTCTTCGGAGAGCGCGACGATGCAGTTCCGCACATCGCCCGGCGGGAGCATGTTGAGCTCTTTGCGCAGACGGCCGCTCGACCCGCCATCGTCGCTTACCGTCACCACGCCGCACAATTCGTGAATGGTGGGCTGACCGGAGACAGCCAGCGCCGGCGTCATCACGTAACGCTTCAGCCCCTTCAGTAGCGTGGAAAGGCCAGTGCCGCCGCCGATTGCCACCACGCGCAGTTCGGGGCCAGCCTTGCCGGTTTCGGAGGATCGTGTGCGCAACTGGGGAAGCATACCTATTGAATCAGTAAATCATTGAGTCATTGAGTCATTGAAATAATTAGTCATTGGATACCTGCTGGGAATTAGGTTTTCAATGATGCAATACCTCAATGATTCAATGACTCAATCGAGCCTAGATCGAGTCGCTAACGCGAGTCCTAGTAGGCGCTCGTTTCTTCTTCCCGCGGTTCCGCTTCCTCGCCGCCCGGATCCGGATAGAGCAGTTCGGTGAAGCGCGGATCCTCCGCCAGATTCTGGAAGTCCGTATCGTTCCGCGCCTGGAAGCGCAGCGCCGGTCTTGCCTGAATCGCTTCGTCGAGCGTCTTGAGCGATTCTTCAACATGCCCGGTCAGGCAATGCAAAGCCGCCAGCCCGTAAAGAACGAACTCGGCTTTCGGATTCTGCTTGAGGAGCTTGTCGAGTTGCTCTCGTGCCGTGACGTAGTCGCCTGCGTTGATCAACGACACCGCGTAGTCGTAATGCTCTTCCGCCGATTTGAATTGCAGTGTGGGCGTTTCCAGATGCTTTTCGCAGGTCAGGATGTGCACCTGAGCCCGGTCCACCAGGGATTTATCCGGCCCGGTCAGCACCTTTTGCAGGTGGCCTTTGGCTTTGTCGAACTTATGCTCCTGCAAGGCGCGCAGCCCAGACTCATAGTTCTGCACTGCCTGTGTGTGTCGTGGATCTTCCGCCGCTTGTTTCTTGGGGGTTACCTTCAGTGCCATCAAACCGCCTTCAGTTCAGAATTGAAATCGAAAAACCTTTTACCGCCGAGACGCAGAGTGCGCCGAGAAAAACCGTTCCGCACGTTTACTCAATTCAGGCTAGCCGCCGTGGCCAGATCGATTGTCTTCCAGTCGCCCTTGATGATTCCCGCGCGAATCTGCCGCGCCGTCTTGCCCTGCTTGTACATGGTGTAAGTGTAATAAAGCTCTTTGAGGCAGGTGCTGCACTCGGCGCCGTGCGTGCCCGAAAAACAACTGTGGAGACTGGTGTGTCCCATGCCGCGGTCGCAGTAGCAGTAGCACGGCTGCTGGTAGAGCACCTTCGGAATCTTCGCCGCCAGTTCATAGGCATGTGCCTGATATGGAAACTGCGCGTTCGAGCCCCAAAGTTGATCCCTGGTCAGGATCGGCGGAAGCTTGCTGGCCGCTGCCGGAGGACCCGCATTGAAGTGCGGCACTCCCTGATCGGCTTCGGATTGAAGCCATGGCGCCGACACCACGGTGACTGCCAAAAACAACACCGCGGACGCAAAAATCCGTGTACGAATGACATTCATCGTCAATCCCTTATTTTACCTGAAGGCGCGGAATTGGGGATTACCGGGTGGGTTCGGAGGTCCGCGTCGTCGATGTAGTCATAAAAGCGTGTCATCCCGAGCGAAGCGAGGGACCCCTACTCCAAGCACACATCGTGATGAGTGTAGGGGGTCCTCGCTTCGCTCGGGATGACAATTCCTTACAGCTACTCTGAGACGCCGAGCCTTACCCCAGCTTCTCAAAGAACAAACAGATCGTCTCAATCCCGCGATAGAAATTCGGAATATGAAACTTCTCGTTCGGAGCGTGCAGATTGTCGTCTGGCAGCCCGAAGCCCATCATCACCGAGGGAATCTTCAGCCCGTCCTGGAAATCGGTCACGATTGGAATCGACCCGCCGGAGCGAATGAACACGGTCTCTTTCTTGAATGTGTCATGCAGCGCCTCGGTCGCGGCTTTGATGAAGCGGTTGTCGGTGCCGACCACCGCAGCCGGGCCCTTGCTCCAAACCTTGATCTTGATGTCGATGCCCTTGGGCGTGTGTTTCTTGACGAACGCCGTATAGCGCTTGAGAATGTCGTCCGCATCCTGGTTTGGCACCAGCCGCATGGAAACCTTCGCCGACGCCTTCGCCGGAATCACCGTCTTCGCCCCCACCGCGACGAATCCGCCCGGCATGCCATGCACTTCGAGCGTCGGACGCGCCCAGGTTCGATATAACACCGAATATCCCGGCTCGCCCGTCAGCACCTTGGAGCCGACTTCCGTCTTGCGATACTTCTCTTCATTGAACGGCAGCCGCTTCCAGGCCTTTAGCTCATCTTTGCTGGGCGCCTTCACCTTGCTATAGAAGCCCGGGATCAACACCTTGCCCTTGGAATCCTTCAGCTTGCTGATGATCTCTACCAGCGCAAACAGCGGATTCGGCGCCGCGCCCCCATACACCCCGGAGTGCAGATCGGTCTTCGCTCCCACCGCTTCAATCTCGGTGTAGACCAGGCCCCGCAAGCCGACGCACAAAGTAGGAACATTCGGCGCAAACAGTTCCGTATCGCAGACCAGCGCGAAATCCGCTTTCAACTTCGCCTTCTGTTTGTGGACGTACTCGGCAATCGCTTCGCCACCCACTTCTTCTTCGCCTTCAAAAATCACCTTGACGTTGATCGGCAGCTTGCCCCCATTGGCCTGCATCAACGACTCCAGCGCCTTCACTTCCATCCAGAGCTGACCTTTGTCGTCGACCGCGCCGCGCGCGTAAATGTTGTTGTTACGCTCGGTCGGCTCAAACGGCGGCGTGTGCCATTCGTCGATCGGGTCGGGCGGCTGCACATCATAATGTGCGTACATCAGGGCGGTGGGCTTGCCGGCGGCGTGCAGCCAATCGGCATAGATCAGGGGATGCCCTTTGGTCGGGATGACTTCGACATTTTCCATGCCAATGCGGCGGAGTTCCGCGGCCACAAATTCCGCTGCCTTGAGTACGTCGCCTTTGTGTTCATCAAGCGTGCTGACGCTGGGGATGCGAAGAAGCGCCTTCAATTCGTCGAGAAAACGGGCCTGATTGTTGCGGGCAAAATCGACTGCCGGGGAAGCCATAGCGGAGTGCCTTTCTGGCGCGTTGGCCGCGCTCATTCAAGAAACATGATTGCCGAAAACGTCTCAGTATATACCTGAACGGCGGCGGAAAGTCCTCGTGCGCCAAGGCGCGGCTGGGAATTAGTAGTGATGAAACGGGGATTTCTCGACAGGCACCGCTCTGTCCAGGTCTTGAAGGCTAAGAGCCTAGCCATACAAAAACCCCGCCCAAGCAGAGCTTGAGCGGGGTAGACGAAAGCTAAGCCCGATTCATCCGCTACGGCTGATAAATCTGCACGCTATCGAGGACGCTCCCGTTCCATGCAGTCCAGCCGCCGAAGCAATACAGCTTCCCCTTATATACTGCCGAGCTAAGGTCTCCTGCGGGTTGCGGGATGGGGGCGAGCGTCTTCCAGGCGTTCTTGGATAGTTGGTACGACTCTGTGACGCTTAGGGCAGGCCCCTCAGTCGCGAAGCCACCGGCAACGTAGAGTTTTGAACCGACAGACCCAAAACAAGCAAAAGCGCGAGCCGTAGGGTCGGCTTCAAGCGAGGTCCACGCATTCGTAGAGACGTTGTAGCTTTCGTTGTCTCCCGTGAAATTGGAAGGGCAGCACTGTCCAGCTCCGTCCGGGGCCACAATCGTGTAGCCGGTCCCTTTGGTTCCGAACACTCCCACCGAAGGTGCCCACTTACCCAACAGAAGGGGCGTTTCCTCCGTCCACGTGTCTGTGGCTGGATTGTAGCTTTCGACTGTGGCAAGGCCATCACCGGAGAACACGCCGTTCCACCCGCCGATGACGTAAATAATGTCATTCACAACCACGGCCGCCGCGTGTGTCCGTGCTGTGGGCATCGCTGCCTTTGCGGACCAGGTCTTGGCTTTTGGGTTGTACGCCCATACATTGTTTGTAACTGCACTCCCGTCATTGGAGTCGTCACCACCCATGACATACAAGACGTTTTTCACCACTGCCGCCGCCGCGTCGCCGACGGGGGTCGGTAGAGGCACTCCAGTGCTCCAGGCGTTGCTAACGGGGTTAAAGACTTGAGTGTCCGCAACGACTGCCGAGCCGCTGAAACCCCCGACTACGTATATCTGTCCTTTGAGCACTGCAGCGGTCGTACTAAGCAAGGCGGTCGGCATCGGCGCCCCGCTCGTCCATGTGTTGTGCGTGACCGCTGGAACCTGTCTACCGCCGGGTTCGGTTTGGGCTGCGATCGGCAGTGTTCGGACGAGAATGATCGCAAGGACAGCCGCTGTGAAGATGTTTCGGGTGAGCCTAATTCTCCGTTGTGCCATAATGTTTCTCCTCTTGAGTCCGTGTCGAAATGTGCAAATCAGTGCAGTCTGATTGGACACGGGCACCAAAACAGGCGGACATTATGTGCTCAATCCCTTCCCTCCGCAAGGGCCCGAGCGGGCAAAAACGGCTATTGGCGGGCACTCCCGGCCCAGAGCAGCCGGTGGAGTGATTGCCGTCGGTCGCATGAATGACTGGCGAAACCAGCGATTGCACCAACAAACTCGCCATTCCCCGATAAACTTCCAGCTTGAGTCCACCGCCCCCTCACCACACCCGCGGCACCAGCCGAAACCGCGTCTCCAGGCAATATTCCGAATAGCCGGGCAGTTCCTGGCGAAGAACCTTTTCCTCGTTGAGCAGGCGGAAAACGATGATGGGGATGAAGAGGGCAAAGACAGGGAAGGCGAAGTACGAACCGAGCGCCAAAGGCGCGAACAAAAACATCACGCTGGCACCCAAATACATAGGATGGCGGACGATTCCGTAAGGCCCGCTCGAAATCACTTGTTGGCCGGGCTCGACTCGAATGGTGGCGCCAGCGAAACTGTTCGCCTTCAAGACCCAGAACATCATCAGGCAGCCGCCAAGAACCAATGCCAGCGAAAGAATCGTCAGCCACAAGGGCAAGTGAGACCAGCCAAAGCGGTGGTCGAGGCCGGGGAGCAAATAGCCGATCAACCAAATCACGAAGCCAAACTTCATGATTAGCTTCTGTTCGGGCACTTTTTCTTTCCTCTGCAGCCTGCGCTCGATCAATTGTGGATCGTGCTTACAGAAATAACCAAAAACGAATAGCAGTGGGACAAACCAAACCATTAGATACGCCCAGCCCTGCCAAAACCTCAACGAACCAGCGGGAATGAACAGAAGAGCGCTGAACAGCACTAACCCAATCAAGCAACGAAGAGCCAGCTTTGATCTCAGGCTCATGGCGACCTCGTAGGGCTGGAGAATCCGGCTGACGGAATCCGCCTGCCGAAAATCGGCTGTCTAAATTTCGCTTTCGAAAATGAGTCTAGTCCTGAAACCGCGTTGCCTCAAACGACTTGAGATCGAATTCTGGTTTCTCCCCGGAAATCACCTGGCCCATGACCTTCGCCGTCACAGGCGCTAGCAGAATTCCGTCGCGAAAATGCCCGGTCGCGACAAAATATCCCGGCGTCGCCGTCGGGCCCAGAATCGGCAGCTTGTCGGGGGTCCCGGGACGCAGCCCTGCCCAGGCCTCAAGAATGCGCGCCTCAGCCAAGCGCGGCACCAGATCAATCGCCGCCTGCCGCAGCTTCTGGAGCGTCTCTGGCACCGTCTGCTTATCGAATCCCGCTTCTTCGGAAGTCGCTCCAATCAGCATTCGCCCGTCGCTGCGTGGGATCAGGTAAACGTCCTGTGTCCAGCCGGAGGTACGAACGACGTGGCGCACCAGTTCTTTCTCCGGGAGGGCTACGCACAGCATCTGTCCCTTGACCGGTCGAGTCGGAAACGAATGCGGCCCAATCTGCCCGGCCCAGGCTCCGGCGCAATTCACCACTAGGCCTGCGGCAAATTGCGTCTTGCTGGTGCGGACGCCACGTGCCTTGCCGTCCGCCACTTCCAGGTTCAACACGGGATCGCCGGACGAAAACTCGACTCCGCGATGCCGCGCCGCCTCAATCGCCGCCGACGTCAGATGCCGAGGATCGACGCACCGTTCCTTCGCATACAGCAAAGTCAAGTGCGACCCAGTTCCGTTCGGAACCCGAAGCGCCGGTTCCAATTCTGCTAGGGGCCGAGGCGGAGCACAATCTTGTGTGGCGACGGGGTTGTGCCACGTCTGATTGATGAATATCAGAGTTCCCACAGACCGCAGATCGATCTTCAACCCGGATTCATCCTCAAGCTCGCGCACAAACTCGGGATACATCTGTGCGCTGGCCGCGGCCAACTCCCGCAGTGCGGGCTGTGTTTCAAGGGGGAAGTCGCACAACATGCCACCCGCGGCCCAGGACGCCTCGCGCCCCGGTTCGCCTTTCTCCACCACCAGCACCCGCAGCCCGCGCTTGTTCAGTTCAATCGCCAGCGAAAGCCCGATGATGCCCGCACCAATGACGATCGCGTCCCTGGTCTTCACGTCCTCATTCTAGCCGCAAGTTACGCCAGGACAAGAACCTGAAACGCAATTGACAGCAACCCGCATCTCACAAACAATAGTTCTATATCCACCTCAATCTGGAGATCCCCTATGTCTGAAGGCGAGCAACCGACTGTTTACCATCCCGAGCCGCAGAGCAACGTCGGCAAGTGGATCCTCATCGTGCTGGCTGTTGCCTACGCTGGCGCGTCGTCGTTCTTTATTTACGATCAGCATGGCAAGCTCGAAAAGGTCACCCAGGATCAAGCTGTCAGCCAAAAGCAAATTGGCGACCTGACCAAGCGCATGCAGTCCGCCGAAGCTGATTCCGAGACGCTGGCGCAGCAACTGGGCATGACCAAGAAAGAGCTGGCGGCGCGAGCCGACGAGTTGCAGCGGCAGCAACAGTCCGCCTCGGCGCGACTAGCGGCTCAGGCGGAACAAGAGAAGAAGGACGTGAGCGCCGTTTCCGGAGAAGTAGGATCGGTGAAAACCGACGTTGGCGGCGTAAAGTCTGATGTAGCCGCCACCAAGGCGTCGCTCGACGCCACCATCGCGAAACTGCAGAGCACGATTGGCGACCTTGGGCAGCAAAGCGGACTGATCGCCAACACTCGCGCCGATCTTGAGGCCCTCAAACACAGGGGCGACCGCCAATACTACGAGTTCACTCTGTTGAGGGGCGCCAAGCCGCAAGCCTATTCGACCGTGGCTTTGCAGCTGAAGAAGACCGATCCCAAGAAGGGCAAGTACACGCTGAACGTAACCGCCGACGACAAGACCATCGAGAAAAAAGACAAGAACCAGAGCGAGCCGGTGCAGTTCTACACCGGGCGCGATCACATGCTCTACGAACTCGTGGTCTGGACGGTGGATAAGAACAAGATCACCGGCTACCTGAGCACGCCGAAGAATGCGCCGGTGCCGATCACCGCAACGCCGCAATAGTAATAAGGTCAGAGGTTAGAGGTCAGATTGCAGAAGTGAAAATCCACCGCACAAAAAGGTCGTCGGCGATCCTGGGATTTTACCTCTGCAATCTGACCTCAGACATCTGACCTGTGATCCATCCATGCTGCCCGCGAACGCGCACACGCTGCTCGAAATCGCACTCCGCACCGGAGTCATCTACCTTCTCGTGCTGATCGGAATCCGCATCAGCGGCAAGAGGGAAGTCGGCCAGATGACTCCGTTCGATCTGGTGCTTCTGCTTTTGCTGTCGAATTCCGTGCAGAACGCCATGACCGGCCCCGACACCTCGCTTGCCGGAGGCGCCATCGCCGCCACCACGCTGCTCGTGCTGAATTACCTGGTGGCCGAGGTTTCTGGCGGAAACCGCCGTTTCCGAAAATATATTCAGGGACAACCCAGTCTGCTGGTGCATGATGGCGAGGTCATCGAAGCGCACATGGCCAAAGAGCACGTCAGCATGGATGAACTACAGCGCGCGCTCCGTGAACATGGCGTCGGTACTTACAAAGATGCGGCGCTCGCGGTGCTCGAAGTCGATGGCTCCATCAGCGTGCTGAAGTACGATGACATCGCGCCCACCGCAGCGACCCATCTCAACCGGCGGCGATTTCTGAAAAAGAGCTGAACGCCACGGTTCTTCGGCGGGGAATCGGACATTTCGCACGGCGTGGCATTTCCGGGGGGAAAGGATTCGACGATGAGCGGAACCATGTCACTAGCATTCGTGAACGAGCTATTCAACTACAACTACTGGGCGCGAGACCGCGTCCTGCAATCCTGTGCGACGCTCACAGGGGAGCAGTTCCTGCGCCCGCTGGGCAACAGCTTTCCTTCGATCAGGGATACGCTGGCGCACTTGGTCGCCGCGGAGTGGATATGGCTGGAACGTTGGCGCGGCCGGTCGCCACGAGCCTTGCTGTCCGCAGAGGAGTTTCCCACACTGGCCTCCGTGTCCGAACGCTGGCGCATGGTGGAAGCCGAGATGAGAGCGTATCTGGCCACACTAAGTGAAGAGACTCTTGAGAGCACTGTGACATACGTGAATTCCAAAGGAGAAACCTGGACTTACGACCTCTGGCGCATGATGGTGCACTTACTCAACCACCAAAGCTACCATCGCGGACAGGTGGCTACCCTGCTGCGGCAGTTGGGGATGAAACCGTTGACCGTAGATTTTCTCGTTGCCTACGACCTGGGGCTTCGCCCTTGACGATGCGCGGCGCGCGGCGCGCGAGGGTGAGGCGGCTCACACCGCCGCAACTGCGGCGAGGTCGCCCGTTGTGCGCACCTCGCGGACCAGATTGTCCTGAAGCAACTGCTCGAGGCTGCAATACTTGGCCGGTGGAGCGAGTAAATCTCCGTTCGATGCGCTCGGCGCTGGAGAGCTGATGGTTGGAGTGGTGGTGGTTGGCACGAGTCCGACGGCACGGTTGCGACCTTGCTGCTTCGCCAGGTAGAGGCCGCGGTCCGCCAGGCGGAGGACTTCATCTACAGACAAATCTGAGTAGGCTGGCGGAAGCCAAGGGAATGCTGCCCAGCCCACCGAGCAGGAACGCGCCAAGCGTCGCCCGTTCCCCAAGTCGAATTCCGCGCTGTTGACCGCCTTCAGGATGCGGGACGCGAGCAGCGTACTGTCCTGGCGCTGGGAAGAACGACACACCACCAGAAATTCTTCGCCGCCCCAGCGAATCAGAAAATCCGACTCGCGTACTACAGTGGTGAGCCGTTGCGCGATCTGCACCAGAACGCGATCGCCGGCATCGTGGCCGTACTCGTCGTTGACGAATTTGAAGTGGTCGATATCCACCAGAAAGAAAATCAGGTCCCGGTGGTCGAGACTGTAGTTGCCCAATCCGCGATACGCGCGTACGGCCTGGCTGGCATCGGCCTCGATGGTGGTCCGGAAGAAACGGCGGTTGCGTATGCCGGTCAGCGGATCGCACAGCGAGGCTTCTTCCAGTTCACGATTCGCCTCGGCCAAAGCCGCGCTGCGCTCGGCGACGGCGCGCTCCAGGCGTTCTTTCTCCAGCCGGTTCCGCCGTTGTCGCGACCAATGCAATGCCAGCAGCAGCAACGCGCAGCCGAGCACGCCGCTCACCCGCGCCCACCACGTTTGCCACCACGGAGCCAGAACTGTGAAGGAATACGCCGCCAACGGGCTTTGTCCCAATTGGGAAGATCCGCAACTTACCTGGAAGATGTATTGTCCCGCAGGCAATGACGAATAACGGGCTTCTCGCAGATTGGTTTCCGTGAACTCAGTTTCCAGTCCGGCGAGCCGGTAGCGGCACGCCAGGTTGCCAGCATTGTGAAAAACCGGCGTGGCAAAACGCGCCAGCAATGTTGCGTCCTTGTATTTGATCTGGGGCCCATTGTCTTCGAGTCGATCTTCCTTGCCCAGCATCGCGCTTGTCAGGACCACGGTCGGCTGAGGCACTGGCGGTTCTTCCTGATTCGCGTCATATCGGGCGAGTCCCTTGCTGGTGCCGAGAAGAATGCTGCCATCGGCTTCCTGCCAAAGAGTTCCGCAGTTCAGATCGTTCCAGATCAGCCCGTTATCCTGCGTAAAGATGCGAGCCTTGCCGTCGGGCGAAATTCTTTCCGCGCCCTGATCCAGCGCGGCCCAGATGTTCTGCTGCTGATCGATGCCCAGCCCGCACATGCCCTTGGCTACATGCATCACGTTGAGGACGCCGCTCGCGCCCGCGTGCAGAAGGCTGATCTGGTTTTCGTCGTCATACCGCAGCCACGCCTGATCGCCGCGAACTGCTTGCACTTCAACAGTGTTGTCCGCCAGCAAGCCGTGTCGCTTGTCGAAGAATTGCCAGCGTCCGCGATCGTAGCGGGAAACACCTTGTGGGCCTGCGCTCCAAACCACTCCGTCCGGAGCAACCGAAACACTGCGCGTAGTGCCCGCGTTCGCGGCGGGTGCAGGCAACTCGGTGACCGTGAATTGTCCGTGCCAGTAACGAATGCTGTGTAGCGAGCCTTTTCCGTCCGCCCAAATTGAGTTGTCAGGAGCGGCCGAGATGCGGTGCGGCTTCCAGTCTTTCGGCAAAGGTACAGCTTGCTCCGAGGGATGGTCGAGATTCGCGTCGAAACGGTAGATCGCTTTTCCCGCGACCAGCGTCCATACCACGCCGTCCGGAGTCAGCGCGATCTGGCGGGCGCCGGTGACTACTCCGCCCTGCGTCACGGAGATCCAACGCTCCGTCTGCGGCTCCCAATAGCAAACCGCCGTGTTTGCGGCCACCCACAGGCGGCCGCGATGGTCGCGAACCACGCCCAGGATCAAAGCATCCGGCAAGCCTTCCGCGTCCGTCCACGCTGACCATTGTTTGGATCCCGGCCAGTAATCGAGGCCGGTGCCGGTGGTGCCGATCCAGATGCCGCCCTCGCGATCCTCCAGAGCGGAAGCCACGGCGCTGCTGGTCAACCCGCTGCGGTGGTCGATCACGCGCCACGCGTGGCCGTCATTCATATTGCTGTCGTGCCAGTAGAGTCCCTCTGCGGTCGGCAGCAAAACGTTGCCGTGATGGTCCAGGCTCGGACCGCCCTGCGCGTTTGCCACCGGGAGATTGTCAGCCAGCCAGGAAACTTTCGGGGATACGTCGCCGACGTGCATGAAACCCAGCCGGTTACTGGTTCGTATCCAGAGCCGGCCATCCGGCGCAGGCAGTAGCGCGACGACACGTTCATCCTGCGGATCGAGCGTGGCAACGAGTTCTGGTTTCGAACTTCCGGGCCGGAAACGCGCAATCTGTTTTCCCGCCGCAAACCAGATCGTGTCATTCGGCGCGCGCGTTACCGCATCGACGTCGCCGGACCACGCATCGCTCCCGCTGTGCAAAATATCGTAGTGCTTGGAATCCGGTGGCAGACGCAGCAGACCCTTTTGCGTGGCGACGAACAAGGTTCCGTTCTGATCCACCGCAAAGATTTGGTAGCCGTCGCGCAACCCGCCCGTCTCGACTGGCAATTGGATGGGCTCGAACCGCTCATGCACCCGGCGCGCAATCCCTTTCGGAGACCGCACCCAGATACTGCCATCGGGAGCGGCAAGGACAAACTCCAAGTTATCGCCGGGCAGACCCTCGGCGCGGCCGAAATGGGTGACGCCGTTTCCGTCGTAGCGAAACAACCCGGCTTCGGTGCCGATCCACAAGAAGCCCTGGCCATCCTGCGCCATACTAAGGATGGTTGCCGAGCCCAGGCCGAAGCGTTCCCCGAAATGTTGAATGGCGTAATGAGGATGGCCGGGAAGGGCAGGAGGATTTTCCGCGAAGACATTCAGCGACGAGCAGACAAGGCACAGCACTGCGAACCATCGCAAATGTGAGCGGTGTAGGGACATAGGTTCCCGAAACAAGAATGATAGGGTGTACCCATGTCCCTAAGTAACTTGAAATGAATATGTTCCGGTTACTTTCGTAAGCGACGCCGGAAGGTGCCTTGGCCCGTTCCGCTCCACCCCTACGGATGCGTCATCTTCTCCGGCTTCACCAGCACATCGAATTCCTCACCCGTGAGGTGTCCCAGCTTCACCGCCGCCTCGCGCAGGCTGGAGTGCTCGACGTGCGCCGTGTGCGCAATCTTCGCCGCATTGTCGTATCCCACCTTCGGAGCCAGCGCCGTGACCAGCATCAGCGAATTCTTCACGTACCAGTCGACTTTGGCGCGATCGACCTCAATGCCCTTGACCATGTACTCGACATACCCATGGCAAGCGTCAGTGATCAAAGTGACCGAGTGCAGGAAGTTATAAATAATGACCGGCTTGAACACGTTGAGCTCAAAGTTGCCCTGCGATCCGGCGAACCCGACCGCCGCCGTAGCTCCGTGAACCTGCGCGCAGACCATTGTCATCGCTTCGCATTGCGTGGGATTCACCTTGCCCGGCATGATCGAAGATCCCGGCTCATTCTCCGGAATCACCAACTCGCCCAGCCCGCACCGCGGACCCGAGGCCAGCCACCGTATATCGTTCGAGATCTTCATGAACGACGCCGCCAAAGTCGCCATCGCGCCCTGGGCAAACACGATCTCGTCGTGCGCCGAAAGCGCGGCAAACTTATTCGGATGCGAGCGGAAGGGAAGTCCCGTCAGCTCGGCAATCTTAGCCGCCGCCCGCTCCGCAAATTCCGGATGCGTATTCAACCCCGTGCCCACTGCCGTCCCGCCAATCGCCAGATCGTAAAGCCCGTCGAGCGCGAGTTCCAGACGTGTGATGTCGCGGTCGAGCAGGCTCGCCCACCCGCCAAATTCCTGCCCAATCGTCAAAGGCACAGCGTCTTGCAGATGCGTGCGCCCAATCTTCACCACGGCATCAAATTCCCGGGCCTTGGCCGCAATCGCATCGCGCACCGTCTTGATCGCCGGAATCAGGAAGTTCTTCACTCGCTCCGCCGCCGCAATGTGCATCGCCGCCGGAAACGTGTCATTCGACGACTGCGACATGTTGACGTGATCGTTCGGATGCACCGGCTTCTTCGACCCCATTTCCCCGCCCGCAATTTCAATGGCGCGATTCGAGATGACCTCATTCACGTTCATGTTGGTCTGCGTGCCCGATCCCGTCTGCCAGATGCGCAAAGGGAACTGGTCATTCAGCTTCCCGGCAATCACTTCGTCCGCCGCCTGCGCGATAAGCTTCGCGATGTTCGGAGGAAGCTTTCCCAAATCCTGATTCACCAAAGCGCAAGCCTTCTTCAGCGTGCCAAACGCCCGAATCAGCTCCGGAGGCATGACGTCGCGCCCAATATCAAAATGCAGCAGCGAGCGCTGCGTCTGCGCCCCCCAGTACACATTGGAGGGAACTTCAATCTTTCCCATGCTGTCGGATTCAATGCGCATCTTTATTTGGGACGACGCTTGCGTCGGGACTTCGGTAAGAGCAGCCATGATGATCTCCTGTGCGCCGGGCGCTGGACTGGAGCGGGAGCAGCCACGCCCGTCGGCGGGTATGAGGAACTCAGTATTATACGGCTATGCGGAGAGAAAAATGGCCGCGCACAATCTAAGGACTAGCTATTCTTAATCATGAACACGGGAGGCGGCGATGCAGGACGGTACGACGGACGCGTTTGAAGAAATGCTCGCACCTAAAGTTGACATTGACTGTATCGCTAACGAGATTGATCGCCACAAAATAGACGCAGTCGTATTTGAGCTGTACAAAGAAACGATGCGAGTTTTGAATCTCTCGGCGCATATTATGGACGATACCGCCGATGCCGCCGGGGGTCTCTCGAGAAACCAGGCGATTTGTGCAGGCCTGCTAGTCCGCATGTTCAAGTTCATGATGGCCGTCATCCAGCTGAGCTACGAAACAAGCCGCGGCGAGGTTGTTCTCGCTCTCAGCCGTTCGATTTTAGAGTCGGCGATCAACTTGGAGTTCCTTGTTCGTGCAAATGACGACCGGCATTTTAACGACTTCGTCGAGTACAGTCTTGGTCCCGAACGAGAACTCTACGACATGATTCAGGCGAATATCGCGCAGCGCAACGGCGAGGTATTGCCGATCGAAAAGAGAATGCTAGCCTCGATCGGCGACCTTTGTAACGCCTTGGAACGCATCAAAGACCTGCGCTTCAGAATCCTAATCGCCGATGAGAAACATGAACAGGTGTTCGTGGCGCGGCGAGCTTGAGGACAGGCGTGGTGGCGCCCTCAAGCCATGTGTAGGCTTGAGTGGGGCGATACAGCGGTCTCATCGATGCGCCGTCCGCGGCGGTTGACTCTCCATCACCACGCGCAGAATGCGGTTGATGCGGGTCTGGTAGCCTTTGCCATGCCCCTTGAGCCAATCGAGCACGTCCTCATCAAGACGAATCGTCAATTGTTTTTTCGCCGGCGGCCACACCATCGTTGCCTTCTTGAGAAATGTCTTGTCCAGCCGTGGAATGTCCGAATAGTCGATCTCGGAATCTTTCATCCGGTCAATTCGTGCCAAGTCGCTTTTGATAGATCTTTTGTTCACGCCGGTTTCCCTTTCTCATGGAGATAATGCGCGTTCCCTCATCGTGCGGTGCGTGGGCTATGACGACCAGACGCCCGGCCAGCCGACCTAAGGTGATGAGCCGTTCTTCCCCATACGCAAAGCGGTCGTCTTCGAAGGTGACGCAAGGCCCGGCAAATACTTCCTCGGCATCCTCAAAACTGAGGCCATGCTTGGCGAGGTTCTTGCGGTTCTTCGCCTCGTCCCATTCGTATTTCATTTCCGTTTCAATACGAGTGTAACTCCTTTTGTAGTTACACTCAAGGTGGCCCTTGGTTACGAAAGCCTGGCGCAGATTACACCATTCTGCCCCGAAACTTGATGATCTTGCCGCGATCGCGTTTGGATGGTCTGCCTGCGGGCAACTGTTCGAACTCGCGCATGGCTTTGCGTTCCGCCGCGACCTTCAGGCGGAGCTCGCGGCTTTCGTCGGTCTCCCGATAAAGCGTTTGCGCGACCGAAGCCGGACCGCGCACCTCGCTGAGGGCGAGGACTTCCACCTGAAAGTCGCCGCCCTCGTTGGTGACGCGCAACATGTCTCCAACTCGAACTTCGCGCGCAGGTTTGGCGGGCTGTCCGTGGGATTGAATCCGGCCGAGATCGCAGGCTCGCGCCGCCATGGACCGCGTCTTGAAGAATCTTGCGGCCCAGAGCCACTTATCGATGCGCACGCTGGACATGATTTATTTTCCTACACGGATCCCGCACGACGGCTCAGATCGACTTCACCGGAATCGTCATCACATCGTCGACCAGCCCGACTTCCTTCTGCACGAACGGTTCGGCGTAAGTAACGCCGCCAAGCATGCCGTAGAAGCGTGCCATCGATTCTATCCGCGCGCGAATTTCTTTTTGCGCGGGAAAGATTCCGCTGCCAGCTTCCTGATCGGTGAACTGTGACTTGTAAGCCATGAGCGACGCGAAGCGAGTTTCAAACTGGTCGGAAATGTCGACGACAAACGTAGGTCGCACGTCGCGATAAAGGCTGGCGTAAATGATCTTAAAAGGACGATGAGGCAAAGCCGAATCGGCGGAGGGTTCACTGACGACTGACGGCTGAGAGCTGATGGCTAACTTAGCCAGTCCCGCCAGAAAACTGGCTTCATATCCAAGCACGGAAGCGGTGTAGTGATCCGGATGACGGCCCTCCCAGTAGGGAAGAATCAGCACCCGCGGACGCTGCTCGCGGAGCACGTGGGCAACCTTCAAGCGATTCTCCCAGGTGTTTTCCACGCGTCCATCGGGAATATCGAGCGCATGACGCCAGGAGACTTTCAGGATGCGAGCGGCGTCGTTGGCTTCGCGGGCGCGGTCTTCGGCGGAGCCGCGTGTTCCCATTTCACCTTGCGTGAGGTCGAGGATGCCAGTGCGGTATCCTCGATCGGCCATCTTGAGCAGAGTGCCGCCGCAGGTTTGTTCCACGTCATCGCGGTGCGCGGCCAGAGCGAGAATGTCTAGGGGCATTTTGTAATTTGGTAATCGGGTAATTTTGTAATTTGAAAGCACCGAGCTTCTCGTTCTTAAATTACACAATTACCCGATTGCAAGATTACAAAATTGCCTCACGCTGCCGGTTTCGTCGTCCGCCGGTTTGCCAGCACGAAGGCCAATCCGAACATGAACAGCGCAAACAGCACCAGCGTCAAAATGGAGGCGATCAGCGAAAACGAACTCGGAGCCTCGGGATACATCAGCGTGCGCAGTGCTTCGACTCCGTAGGTCAGAGGATTGGCGTACATGAGCCAGCGAATCCACCCGGAAGCCTTGGAGAGAGGGAAGAGCGCTCCCGAAAGCAGCCACAGCGGAATCAAGAACAAGTTGATGATGGCGTGGAAGGCCTGGGTTGAATCCATGGGCCAGGCAATGGCAAAGCCGAGCCCGGTCAGTGCAAACGACACCAGAAATATAGTGAGTACGATCAGGCCGAATGAGGCCAGCGTCATGTGTACGCCGACGAGCGGCGAGAAAACGAGAAAGATCAATCCCTGAAGGGCGGCGAGCGTCGTGCCTCCCAAGACCTTTCCCAGGACAATGGCTGCACGTGGCACGGGCGCGACAAGAACCGAAAGCAGGAAGCCTTCGTTGCGGTCTTCGATGACCGACATCATGGTAAAAATCGCGGTGAAGAGGATGATCATCACCAGCGTGCCGGGATAGAAATAATCCAGGTAATTCTGCTGACCGGCGGACTGCCCGGAACGAAAAGACGTTCCAAAGCCCGACCCGAGCACGATCCAGAACAAGAGCGGAGAGAGTATGACGCCCACCACGCGGGCACGCTGCCGATAGAAGCGCACGACTTCGCGCCACCAGAGCGTGAACGCGGGCAGCAGAACTCCAGCCGATGCCGGAGCGGTTGCGGTTGCAGGAAACGGTGCGGCTTGGGTAGACATTGTTACTAGTTTAGCAGCGTTATAGCCCGGACCGTCGCTAACGCCCCAACTGTTCCAGCATCTGCAATGCCTGCTCATGCCCCGGATGCTGCTTGAGCAGTTCGAGCAGGATAGCGCGCGCTTTCTCCGGCGCGTCCTCGAAAGCATAGACGCGAGCCAAGTTTATGTAAGACTGATCGAACGAAGGCGCAACGCGAATGCACTCCTCAAAGCTCGCCACCGCTTCGTCGCGCCGCTGCGTGCGCAAATAAAGGATTCCAAGATTGTTGAGTGCTTCCGGATAATCCGGACGCAATTTCAACGCCCTTTGCAGGGAATCGAAGGCTCGCGCGGTGTCGTCATTTTGGGCAAACACCATTCCTAGACCATAGTTTGCCTCGGCATCGTTGGAGTTGACTTGCAACGCCCGCTCATAGGCCTTGCGAGCTTCCTCCCAGCGCTTCTGCTGGCGATAAGCGCTGCCCAGATTATTGAGCGCAATTCGATGATCGGGACTCAGCTTGAGCGCTTCCTGAAAGTTGGCGATGGCTTCGCCGGTGCGTCCCTCGCGCGCGGCGAGCAATCCAAGATTGTTCCAGGAATTTGCCAGCGTATCGGGATAGCTCGCGCGAAGTTTGAGCGCACGTTCAAAACTCTCGCGGGCCTCGGCCGTCTTCTGCTGATTCAGATACACGCTGCCCATGCCATAGAGAGCCTCGGCGCTTGCAGGGTCGTCGCGCAACGCGATCTGGAATGAAGCTGCGGCCTGATCCATGTAGCCGCGCTGAAAAAATACCGAACCGAACGAGAGGTAGTTGCGTCCGAATTCGACCGTGTCGCTCACTCCGGGATAGGGAAGGGCGCGCGCTAATCGCTCCGCGCTGGTTTGGGGGATGTGCCGGAAATCGCGTTCAAGGTGTTCCGCGTTCACCGGTCCTTGATACACCTTGACGATGTCTCCCTGGGCGTCGAGCAGAAATGAAATAGGGAGCGCCAGATCGCGATGGCGATCGAACAGGTAGCCAAAAAGTATGTTGTAGATTGCGGCCACGTCCACTACATCCGGCGAGCCGCCCAGAATCGGGAAGGAAAGCTGATGCTCGCGCATCAACGCCGTGACGCCCTCCGCATCTGCGGGATCATCCAGATTCACCGATACCAGTTGCAGGTCCTGAGTCGCCCAAGCTGCGTGGCGCTGATTGAAGGTAGTCCAATCTTGTTTGCATCGCTCCGCGCCGACGGCCCAAAAATTAAGCAGCACCGACTTTCCGCGCAGGGATGACAGAGTTCGCGTCTGCCCACCAAATCGAGGAAGTGAAAAATCGGGCGCTGCAACCGGAGCCAGCAGCCAGGTCTCAGCCGTTGTGGGCAAGGTTTCGGTTTCGTAGGGCGTCGTGAGGGCCGACTTCGCCTCAGCGAAGCTCTCTCGGACCGCTGGCGCCTTGAACGCTTCCACGCGAGATGGTTCGGAGCCTTCTTCAATCCAAACGCGGTGATTGACCGGCAGATCGTGGAACTCCTGCACCAGTCCGCTAGGCCATCGAATCGACGCGCGCACTGGACCTGCCATTGCTCCCAGACCAAAGAAGACGTCCTTGCTGTGCTGCGAAAGAAATCCCGAACCAGCCTGCAGCGATCGTGTTTGACGTCCTCGTTCCGTCTCCACCGTAACCACCGCGCCAATCGCGTCGCGATTACTCTTCGTCCCGCGCAGGCGGAGGGCGATCGATGGCGGCAAACTTTCCATGACGTTCTTCAGCAGCCGTAACTGCGGGCCGTTACGATTCTTCAGGAACACTTCCTGACGGCCATCATGATCGAAATCCGCCAGTGCAAATGACCGCCCATCCTCGAGAAAATCTAGCCCGATGACGCCCGAAATATCGGAAAACGTTCCATCGCCGTTATTCGCATAAAAGATATTTCGCTCGTAGCCGCTCCACGTGCCATCCGCCCGGATCAGCTCGTTGATCGCACTCCAGCCCTGTTCGTAGTCGTGAGAAGGCTTCGCTGCGTCCGGCGAATAGGCAACCACTTGCCGCCAGAAGAAGCTGTTCAGGTCGTCGCGCGAAGGCCCGCTGACAAATCCGTTGGCGATATAGAGATCGAGCAAGCCATCGTGATCGAAATCCCAGGCGTCGCTCGACCAAGCCCAGCACCCGATTCCGACGCCAGCAGCAATGGTTTTGTCCGCGAAAGTGGCGCTCTTGGAAGACGCATTCCGAAACAAAGAATTGCCCATGGCGTGCTGGTGATAGAGCGCGCGTGTCTCCGCGGACGCCTTCCTCTGAAACATATCTTGCATCGTGATGCGCTCACCGGCCGCCGTCCACATGTTCGCCACGTAGAGATCTTCGGCGCCGTCGTTGTCGTAATCGAAGCAGCAGACGCTCATTCCCGCGCCGATGTCTTCCACTCCCGCTTGGGCGGCAACGTCGGTAAAGGTTCCGTTACCGTTGTTGCGATAGAGATTCTTTCGGCCGAAATCGTTCACCACATAAAGGTCGGGCCAGCCATCGTTGTTAAAGTCGTTCCAGGCACAGCAAAAGCTATAGCGCGTGTTATTTCGGTTGAGCCCGGTTTCGGCGGTCACGTCGCGAAACGTGCCGTCCCGGTTGTTGCGCATCATGAAGTTCGGAGGTCCGTTCTCGGCATCGTAATAAGGAGACGGATATTTGTACTGGTCCGTGCCCTGGTAATAAACGTAAAGGGAGAAGTAGATATCGAGCCACCCGTCGCGGTCATAATCGGCTGCGGCTGCTCCGGTAAAAGTCCCTTGCGGCGGGTTGGCGAAGTGGAACGCGTTTGCCTTCTGGCGGAACTTGCCGTTGCCTTCGTTCAGGAACAGCATCGGTCCGGTCGCCCGCACCACGATCAAGTCCTGCCGCCCATCGTTATCCACGTCGACGATCAGCGCACACGCCGTGTTCTCGATCACGCCAACGCCCGCCGCTTCGGTGATGTCCTCAAAGGTGCCGTCGCCCCGGTTGCGGTAAAGGCGGTTCGGCAGTCCGCCAGGCTGGCACACGTAAAGATCGTCATATCCATCGCCATCGATGTCGCCAACCGAAACGCCGTTGTGTCCGTAGATATCGATGCCGCAAGCGCCGTCGAGCACGGTTCGCCAATAGTCGGTTCCATGCAGAAGTTGCAAGAACGAGTTGCCGCCAATCGCCGCCGCCGTAATGTCGATGTAGCCGGGAGCGGTGGAGCGGCTTTGCGTCTCCTCCAGCGCGTGCCAATTTCGTACGCGCAATTCACCCGATTGTTCTGGCGTCCGTTCCCAACCGATCTGCCAGTACCCGACGCGTTGTTCGCGGTAGAAGCCGGAGCCCGTGCCGACCAACTCATAGCGAACGCGAGTCTGCAGGCTAGTAGAAGATGACGCCGCCATACCCATCGAGCCGGCATCGATGCTCGTCACCTGAAATTCAGCGGTGAGGATCTTTGAAAAACCGCTCAGCAACGACCGCAGCTCTTGCAAAAATGCATCGCGGCTGATGGCAGCCTCACGCTTGAATGCGTTCTGGCGGACCTCGATCGCTGGTCCCGGACGCACAACGCGAGAATCCGCAGGCCGAGGGGAAGAGCCCAGGAAATTCGGCAAGAGGGCGTTCTCAACCGTGCTCAACTCCGGCGGGGAGTGCCGCAGCGCCGAACTCCACCGATCGAGGATGGCTGCAATCTCGTCCGCGTATTTCTCATTGATGAAGTCGTCGAGTCCAGCTTTCGTTTTGAGTAGTAGAGGATCGATCGGCCGCGGCATTCGATAGTGCGGATGCAGGTGAAATTCCGCATTCGATTGGCCCGTGTCGCCGAAGCCAGCACCATACAGGGAGGGCCAGCCGAAGCCGCGGAGACCGGCGGGAATCATCGCCACCGAAGCACCCTGGCCGCAGCGAACTAGAAAGTCGCGCCGGCCGAGATCCACGGAGCCCGAAGCGGCCGAGTTTCGTATCTTCTCTGGTCGCCTCAGAACGATGTCTCCCGGATACGCACTGGTGGCCCGAAATTAACACCGGCGCACTCGACCGTCAAGACTCGACGGCTATAATGACGATTCGTCAAAAATGAACGATCACTAAATCCCCGATAAGCGAACGAAGGTATGCGAACCAACAACGACCTGCGCTGGCCGAAATTGACAGGTAGCCCAGTGCTCGACAGTATTCGTCCTGTAATTGAACGCTCCCGTGACGTGCAAACGCACGCCGACAAAATTGTCGAAGTCGCCGGCTGGATGGCGTATGAAGAGCTTCCCATTCCGGACTATGCGATGCCCTTCGGCATTGGCGCGGGCGACGTAAACGAGACTATCGATTTCATTCTGACCGCGGCCTGCATCGATACGGCGTTCACCGATTTTTCGAGCCACATCAAGTTCCAGGTGGATTACGCCGGCCGCAACTGGTCGGACTCCGACGCACTGTTCGCCGGCATGAAGCGCGCCATCGACAACGGCGTTCCAATTCTCGACGGCAACTTTCTCGCCGGGGTTACTCGCAAGGAAATGGAAACGTTGTTCGCCGGCAACATCGAACTGCCCATGCTCGGCGACAAGACGCAGATCTTTCACCAGGTTGGAGCCGTGCTTGCCCAGAGATACGCCGGTCGTTTTCACAACTTTGTCGCCGCCTGCTCGCCCAAGCTCTATGACCACGGCAACGGCCTAGTCGATCGCCTGATAAACGAATTTCCGCGCTTCCGCGATGTCGGCCTCTATGAAGGCCACACCGTCAAGTTTTACAAGCTGCCGCAGTTGGCGATTTGGTTCCTGTACACCAGCCTGCGGAAAAGCGGAAAGTTTCGCGTGGAAGATCTGGAAGCGATGTCCGCCTTTGCGGACTACATCGTTCCGGTTGCGCTGCGCCTGCTCGGAATCACCAGCTATTCTGCCGAGCTGGAGAATGCAATCAATTCGTATCAGATGATTCCGCATGACAGCCCGTGGGAAGTCGAGATTCGCGCTCACTGCATCTATGCCAGCGCCTTATTGGCCGAGGAGATCAACCGGCTGCGACCGTCCGATCGGCAAATCGTCATCCCGCAAATTGACGCTCGCCTCTGGACCCACTATCACACCACGTGGTGGCCGCATCATCTAACGGAAACCATCATGTATTGAGATTTGCAAAGAGACAAGGAGCCCACACCGTGACCCGCTTTAGCTTGTACATCACTGCTGTCGTTTTATTAGTTTCCGTCCTAGCCCAATCTGACACGCGCCGCAAAGTGATCCTCGATCAGGACGCCCGTGGCCCGGCGACTACCGATCAGCAAGCATTGCTTCTAGTCCTACAGTCGCCGCAGATCGAGACGCTTGGCATCACGGTCGTCAGCGGAGATCAGTGGCGCGATGAAGAAGTCGCCCACACGCTGCGCATGCTTGAGTTGACGGGTCACTCCGACATCAAGGTTTATCCCGGCGCGGTGTTCCCGCTCATTAATAGCAAGGAAGAAATCCAGCGCTGGGAAAAGCTTTACGGCAAGGTGAGCTATCAGGGCGCATGGAACGAGCACAGAATCCTGGCCGCCAACAAATCCGCCAATGCCGGCGTATGGAACTCCGGCGTTTACCACGGGCCGTTTGAAGTGCCCAATCCCTTGCCGGAAGGTAATCCCACGCTCAAGCCTGAAAGCGAAGACGCCGCCCACTTCATGATCCGCATGGTGCACCAATATCCGCACGAGGTCACGATCTACGCCGGAGGTCCACTGACGAATCTGGCGCAGGCCATCAGCCTCGATCCCAAATTTTCCGAATTGGCGCAAGAACTTGTCGTCATGGGAGGCAGCATCGCGCCCGCCGTTCCCATGGACTGGGCGCAAGCCAACCGCCGCGAATTCAACTTCTGGTGGGATCCCGAGGCCGTCCATATCGTTCTGCGCGCTCCCTGGAAGAAGATTACCGTCACCACGGTCGATATCTCGGTCAAGACCCACATGACCCAGGCGATGATCGACCAGATCGCCAAGGCCGGAACGCCCGCCGCGCAATACATCGGCAAGTGGGCCGACGAAGAGTTCCTCTGGGACGAACTCGCCGCCGTCGCGTGGATGGACCCGAGCATCATCACGAAAGAAGAGTCGGTCTACTTGGATATCGATATTTCCCACGGCGCGGGCTATGGCAACACGCTGGTGTGGCTCCCGGGGAATCAGCCGGGGCTGGGCGAACAGCTTGTCCATGTGCAAACCGATCTCGACCTTAAAAAATTTAATGGGACGGTGATCGATCTGCTGTCGCGTCCGTCAAAATGACGGTGACCTTCGGCGAATAATCGTAGGATCGAGGCAGGGGCCGGTTTACAATGGCCACGCGATCTTCCGTTTCTAATTCTTGCGTTTCTAATTCTATAGATTGGCGATTCCGACGATTGACTATGCTCAAGAAAGAAGTAACGGCAGCCATGCGTGAACGGTTGCTGCGTGACGCGCGCAAAGTAATGAAAAATGCCTACGCTCCCTTTTCCAAGTTCAGAGTGGGAGCGGCCATCCTCACCTCAAAGGGCCAAGTGTTCGTGGGATGCAATGTGGAGAACGCATCTTACGGTATGACCAACTGCGCCGAGCGCACCGCAATCTTCTCCGCCGTTGCCAAGCTCGGTCCGAAGGTCGAGATTGCCGCCGTTGCGGTCGCCAACGATCATGGAGTCCCATGCTCGCCCTGCGGAGCCTGCCGCCAGGTTATCTATGAGTTCGGTCCCGAGGCGGTCATTTTCTATCAAGGCGAGAAAGGCTTAAAACAAAGCCATATTACGGATCTTCTACCGGAGGGTTTCCGCCTAAAGTGAGCCAGCCCAGCGTTTCGCAATTCCGCGCCATCGACCTCATCCGCAAGAAGCGCGATGGCGGCGCGCTGTCTACCGCCGAAATTGGATATCTCGTCGAGGGCTGCACCGCAGGGAGCATTCCCGATTACCAGATGGCGGCATGGCTCATGGCGGTCGTGCTGCGCGGCATGACGCGCGAGGAAACCGCCGCGCTGACCAACGCCATGCTGCATTCCGGCGAAGTCCTCGATCTGAATTTTCTACCAGCGACAAAAGTGGACAAGCACTCCACCGGCGGCGTCGGCGACAAAACCTCGCTGGTGCTTGCGCCTCTGGTCGCTGCCGGAGGGCTTTACGTGCCGATGATCAGCGGCCGCGGATTGGGCCACACCGGAGGCACGCTCGACAAACTCGAATCCATTCCCGGATTTCGCGTAGGTCTGCCGGTGCCGGACTTTAATCGCGTTCTCAAGGCTTGTGGGTGCTGCATGATTGGCCAGACCGAGAAAGTCGCTCCCGCGGACCGCAAACTCTACGCGTTGCGCGATGTTACCGGCACGGTTGAGAGTCCATATCTGATCTGCGCCTCGATCATGAGCAAGAAGCTGGCCGAGGGCACCGACGCGCTCGTGCTCGACGTGAAGACCGGCTCCGGAGCGTTCATGAAAAAGGAAGAGGACGCTGTCTTCCTCGCTGAACTCATGGTTGAAACCGGCGAACGCATGGGCAAGCGCATGGCGGCGCTCATCACCGACATGAATCAGCCGCTCGGTCGCATGGTAGGTAACGCGCTCGAAGTGCGAGAGTGCATCGAGGTCTTGCACGGCGGGGGCGCGGCAGACCTGCGCGACCTTTGTCTGGAGCTGGCGGCCTGGATGTTTGTGATCGGGGGCGTGTCGAAGACGGTGGCACAGGGCAAGCAACTCTCCGAGCAAACCATCGCCTCGGGCAAAGCCTTCGAAAAATTTCGTCAGATGGTCGAGTTGCAGGGAGGCGATGTCAGCGTGATTGACGATCCGGCGCGTTTGCCGTCCACGGATCACCGCATCGATGTGCCCAGCCCCCTGGCCGGATACGTGACGGCGATTGCGTGTGAACAGGTGGGCACTGCGTGCGTCATCCTCGGCGGAGGCCGCGAACGCAAGGAAGATTCCGTCGATCCGGCCGTAGGCATCGTGGTGCACAAGAGAATCGGCGACAGAGTCGCTGCCGGTGAGCCGCTCTGTACCATTCACTGCCACTCCGACGCACAGGCCGCGCGCGCCAAGACCTTGCTGCAAGAGAGCTATCAGATTTCTGCCGCTCCACCTGCACAGAAACAGCCTTTGGTTCATCGTGTGATTTACAAAGGGGAATATTAGATGGGACGTTTTACCGGCATTCTCGGCTTGCTAACCATGCTTGGCCTTGCCTACGCCTTCTCCACCAACCGCCGCGCGATCAACAAGAAGACTGTGGTCTGGGGACTCGGCCTGCAAATCGTATTCGCCGTGTTCGTTCTGAAGGTGGAACTGGGCCGGGTGCTCTTCCAAAAAGCCGGAGACGCCGTCAACCGCCTGCTGAGCTACGCCTTCGTCGGATCGAAGTTCGTGTTTGGAGAACTCGGCGCGCAGGGTTCGTCAATGGGATTTGTTTTTGCATTTCAAGTGTTGCCGACGGTCATCTTCATCGCCGCTTTCTTCGCCGTGCTCTATCACTACGGAATCATGCAACTCATCATCAAGCTGGCGGCGAAGGTGATGACACGCTTCATGGGGGCCAGTGGCGCAGAGTCCTTGAACGTGGCGGCCAGCATCTTCATGGGCCAGACCGAAGCGCCGCTGACCATTCGCCCATTCCTTCCCGACCTGACGCGATCCGAACTGATGACGGTGATGACCAGCGGCATGGCCCACGTCTCGGGCGGAATCATGGCCGCATATATTGCCTTCGGGATTGAGCCCAAGCATCTGCTGAGCGCGGTCATCATGACCGCCCCCGGCACCATCCTGATGTCAAAAATGCTAGTGCCTGAGACCGAGGTTCCGAAGACTGCCGGCCGTGTGGTCATGAGCGAGGAGGAAGTGGGGGCGGAGAAAAAGGAAAATCTTCTGGGTGCGATTGCGCGGGGCACAACCGACGGCCTAGGCCTTGCGCTCAATATCGCCGCCATGTTGATTTCATTCCTCGCGCTGATCGCCCTGGCGAATGGCATCATGGGCGGAATTCACAACAAGCTTGGGATGGTCTGGTTTCCCTCCAGCCTGCAGCAGATCTTCGGCGTTCTATTTGCCCCGGTTGCCTGGGTCATTGGAGTCCCGTGGCACGACTGCACCGCGATTGGCAATCTTCTCGGCACGCGGATGGTGTTGAACGAGCTTGTGGCTTTCTCAATGCTCGGACCGCAAAAGGCTATGCTCGATCCGCGGTCGTTCACGATTGCGACTTTCGCTCTCTGCGGTTTCGCGAATCTGAGTTCGATTGGAATCCAGCTGGGCGGCATCGGAGCACTCGCTCCCAACAAACGCGGCGAACTGGCTCGTCTGGGAATTCGCGCCATGCTGGCTGGAACCATGGCCAACCTGATGTCGGCTTCGATTGCCGGCATGTTGCTGTGAAATAGATTCGTCGGGACAACTCAGTCGAACAAGGATCAGACACGGGTTGCGGCTAGTCTTGCAAGGATTTCATCTGTCGTAACCAGGGTAGCTCCCAGAGTTTGAAATTCAGCCAGCGCTTTGCTCCCCGCTTCCGGAGCCAAGGTCGCAATCGCATCACTCACCACCGCCACGCGCCGTTTTCGCTTTAGCAAGCCCTTGACCGCGCAACTGACGCAATACTCCGTCACCACTCCAAACACGATAAACTCCGCGGCATTTCCCAGTCGTTCCACTAACTCGTCGGCATGGTAGGTCTCAAAGATATCGAGGGTCTGTTTTTCGAGAATGATCTGCTGATAGCGGAAGAGATCATCCGGCAGCTTGGCGTTGACATCGTTTTCCACGCGAACGAGATTTGCGGCCAGAGCTTCCGGAACCAGATCCGCGCCGGGCGTTCCTTTCAGGCAATGTGGAGGAAAATCCTTAAACTCGGGATCATTCGCCTTATGAAAGTCGCCGTGCGAAACCAGAAACACGTCGCCGCGCCGCGCTGCGTCCGTCAGCTTGCGGATGTTAGGCAGAAGCTTCTCGGCACCGGGAACATAGAGCTTGCCGCCGGGCAGCATGAAGTCAGCCTGCACATCCACTTCCCAAAAAATGAAATCGCGAGATTGCATTCCACTCTCCCCACTCTCCACTGTTTTGCTTGTACCACATTCCGGCGCGGGCTGGAAAAACGGATCCCCTGATTTCTTGGATGCGGTCAGACCTAGTTGGTGGGAATCCAGATGTTCTGAGGCCGCGACGCGGGCTGTACGCGCGCACGGTACCACGGCTGGCAACGATCTGCCGCACAATTCCTTTGCTCCGCAACTGGCTGTGTGTAATGCTGTTCAGCGCAAGCAGATCAATCGATTCTGGGAGAAACCTCATGTCCAGCAAGATGTTTCTTGTCCTGATTGTTTTTTCCTCGCTGACCCTTTGGGCCGCCGACGATTTCAAGCCGCTCAACGCCAAGGAAGGGCTATGGGAAGTTACCACGACTCATTCCATGACTGGAATGCCAGCCACACCAAACATCCCTCCCGACGCTTTGGCCAAGATGCCCCCTGAACAGCGCGCGCGCATCGAAGCCATGATGAAGGGCGGGCCGAGCACGGACGTTCGCAAAGAATGCATCACCAAAGAGAAACTTGAAAAGCACTCGGCTTTTGCGCCCAAACGCGGGGACTGTACGTACAACGTCGTGAGTTCCACCGGCAGCAGGCTCGAAGTGAAGTTGCACTGTCAAGACAAGCAGACGTCGATCGATGGAACGGTCGTGCAGGAGGTCGTAGGCTCCGATGGCGTCAAGGGCACGGCACACATGGTGTCCAACTCTGAAGGTCATACCATGAACGTGGACATTAGCTTCAGCTCCAAGTATCTGGGCCCGGCCTGCGGAGATGTTAAGTAGTTTCCCGCTTCCGCTTCCGCGTGCGCTAGCCGCGAACTGGGGATGAAAAGAATCGCCCCGCGCACAATCGGCATAGGGGGGAGAGTCACCTCTCCTCCCCTGCCACACCACCGTACATGCGGGTCCGCATACGGCGGTTCGGATGAGTTAAGTTACCCGGCAAACAAACGTGGAAGGCCCAGCGAGTCAAAGTAAGCAGTGGGAAACGGGAGGCTCAGGGCGGGGCTATTCGCCAACCGCCACGAGCTGCGTCGTTTCTTCTGCTTCCAGATCACGGATCGCAACCTGCGTCGTATCCATTGATCCAGACCATGCAGCACCGAGGGGGTCTGGCAGTAGCCGAAGTAGCTTTTCCATCCACGTAAGTAGACGGCCAGTTCCTTCGTCATCTGCTCCAGACTGATGCCTCGTGTCCGGCGCGTCAGTTCCCGCACTCTTTGCTTACAGCGGAGCAGAGCTTTCGGCGCAATACGCCGTTTGACCCCGGCTCCTCCCGTGAAGCTGAAGCCCAGAAACTTTCGCTCCTGCGGTCGTGCCACCGCGCTCTTCGTCTGGTTCACCTTGAGCTTGAGTCGGCGCTGGATGAAACCAGTCACACTCTGCATGACTCGCTTCCCCGCCCGCTCGCTCGCCACGTAGATATTGCAATCATCCGCGTAGCGCACGAAGCGGTGATGGCGTCGCTCCAACTCCCGGTCCAGTTCGTCGAGCACGAGGTTCGACAACAGCGGAGACAGCGGTCCTCCTTGCGGAGTTCCTTCCTCCACCGCACTCACCAGCCCGTTCTCCATCACGCCCGACTCCAGAAATGATCGAATCAGCTTGAGCATTCTCTGGTCGTTCACCCGCCGCGCTATCGCCGCCATCAGTCGGTCGTGGTTGACCCGATCAAAGAACTTCTCCAGATCCAGGTCCACCACCCAGCGTTTGCCAGCAGCGATATACTGCTGCGCCTTAGCCACCGCCTGATGCGCCGAACGCTGCGGACGAAATCCGTGACTGTGCTCGGAGAACGTCGCGTCCCATCTGCTTTGCAGAACCTGCATCACCGCCTGCTGGATAAATCGATCCAGCACCGTCGGAATGCCCAACTGCCGCACTCCTCCGTCCGGTTTCGCGATTTCTACTCGCTTCACCGGTTGTGGTTGATACGTCCCGCTTAGCAACTGTTCCCGGAAGGCTGGCCAGTGCTGCTTCAGGTGGCCCGGCAACTCCGACACCTTCATGCCGTCGATCCCCGGACTCCCCTTGTTGGCCTTCACTCGTCGTAACGCCCGCAGGCAGTTCTCTCGCCCGCAGACTTCTTCCATCACTTGCTCTGGGATAGCCGGGCTTTCCCACGCGCGTTTCGCCGTGAGCGATTCGGTCCCTTCCCGCCGAGCCTTCGGAGCTTCACTCCTCCCCTCGTCGGTAAAGGCCAGCACCATCTGTAGCTGGTTCTTCTGCCGCTTGTCGCTCATCGAGTCCCGCTGGCTACTTGCCGCTCCCTTCCGTTTGGGCCTTCGTCGCTTGCGCGACTACTATGCCCGCTGCTGACTTCTGCAACGCGGTCAAAGCGAATCGCTTCACCCTCAGTCCCGATTTCGTGACACACCGCAGACCTTCCCGTGGTAAATTCGACCGCCTTCAACGCGCAACCGCCGAATCTACCACCAGCAGCCTTGATGGATCTGGGCTTCGCGGCTTTTTGCCCGCTCGCCCGCTGCCGTAGGCCTCTTCATCCGGTTCTTGTTCATCGGCTCGCGCCTTTGCTCCACGCTTCTTTCAGACCCCGCCTCGCGACGACGCCCTTGCGCTTTGCTATCACTTCACCTCCATCTGGTTGTGAAAAGGACTTTCACCTTCGAGCTGTCGAACATGCTCGGCA